>DYRC01000310.1 GCA_020718925.1 Desulfonema limicola | reverse complement strand
TAAAAGCAAGCTTTCAAAAATTACAGGAATTGACGGCGTAACATCAGTTACATAAAGGAGTAAACTTATATGACCGCACATCGGAGTGATGAAAAAGCACCATTTCCCTATTCTCTGATATGGATATTTCTGATATTATCCGCAGGAACTATCTATGCGGGAAGATTTTATTATCATGCAGAAGAACACGCAATGCAGCGGCATGGCGAAAAGGTTCTCAGCACCATAGCCCAGCTTAAGCTATCTCAGATTACGGATTGGCGCAAAGAACGACTGGGGGATGCTCTGGTTACGGCGAATAGTCCTTTTTTTATTGACGCCGTTGCCCAGTGGTTTCAAGGTGATTATCTGTCTGCCGATAAGTTGATACGCCGGTTCAAGGTCATTATGACCCAGTATAAGTATCAGAATATCATATTGCTGGATAAAATCGGAAATGTCCATCTGGGTATCAATGATTTGACGGAGATTGAACCGGAGACCTTTCAGCTTTTTCAACACGCCATGAAAACAAAAGAGGTGATATTCGGAGATTTTTATAAAAATCAGCAATCTCAGATCATTTACATTGATATAGTAGCGCCTCTGCTGACCGAAAAAGAATCCCAAGCCATCGGCGCGGTGATTTTCAGAATGGATCCCAAAGCGTTTCTTTATCCGCTGATTCAGTCGTGGCCCACGCCGAGCGCAAGCTCTGAAATCCTGCTTGTCCGCCGGGAAGGCGATCAGGTGATGCATTTAAATGAACTCAGGCATAAAAAAGGCGCGGCGATGTCTATGCGGCTTTCTGTTCATCAGGAATCGCTTCCCTCGTCAATGGCTGTCAAAGGAAAAACCGGCATTGTAGAAGGCTATGATTATCGGGGAGTTAAGGTTTTGGCTTGGCTGACGCCTATTCCTGAAACAAACTGGTTTATGATCGCAAAGACGGATATGGATGAAATCCTTGCGCCGCTTCAATCCCGATTATGGGATATGCTCGGCATCGGCGCCGCCCTGATCGCGTTTGCCGGGGCTATGATCGCGCTGATTTTCAATCTCAGGGAAAAAGCCGATCTGAAACAGTCTGAAAAGGCTCTCAAAGAAAGCGAAGAGCGATGGAAATTCGCACTTGAAGGCAGCGGTCAGGGGCTTTGGGATTGGAATGCCCAAACCAATGAGGTATTTTTTTCAACGCGCTGGAAAGAGATGCTCGGATATGCCGAAGATGAACTTTCCAATAAATTTGAAGAATGGGAAAAACGGATTCATCCGGATGATATAAACCGGGTTTTTGAAGATGTGCAAAAGCATTTTGAGAAAATCATGCCCTTTTATCAGAATGAACACCGGGTATTGTGCAAAGATGGCACATACAAATGGATTCTGGATCGGGGAATGGTGTTAAGCAGGTCAGAAAACGGAAAACCGCTCAGAATGATCGGTACGCATACGGATATTTCAGAGCGCAAAAAAGCGGAGGAAGATCGGGAACGCATAGAAGCCGCATTGATTGAAGGCGAACAGCGGTATCGGGAATTGTTTGATCGCATTAAAAGCGGTGTAGCCGTCTATCAGGCAACAGAAGACGGAAACGATTTTGTTTTCCGGGAATTTAATACGTCCGCAGAACAGATTGAAAATCTGAATAAAAACGATGTTATCGGAAAAAAAGTTACAGAGGTGTTTCCGGGAGTGCGGGAGTGCGGTTTATTTGAGGTATTTCAACAAGTTTGGAAAACCGGACAGCCTGCGTATCATCCGATCTCATTTTATAAAGATAATCGTATTCTGGGCTGGCGGGAAAATTATGTGTATAAGCTGCCATCTGATGAAATTGTGTCAGTATATGACGATGTTACGGAGTGCAAGCAGGCTGAAGAATCGTTAAGGGAAAGTGAGGAAAAATTACGGCTGATATTTGAAAATTCCAATGTCGGCATTGTTCTGGCAAGCAAAGATGGCGAACTGTATTCATTCAATCCCGCGTTTGTCGAGCTGATCGGATATGACAGCGCGGAGTTGAAACTGCTCCATTTCGGACATTTTACGCATCCGGATGATCTTGAAAAAGAATTGAAATCAGTTCAGCGAATCATCAACAATGAAATCAGGTCATATCAGATTGAAAAACGATATATCCGAAAAAACAAAGATGTGATCTGGGTGCGGGTTAATGTTACCGCCTTGAAAAATGATCGCGGTGAGATAGAATATTTTGTCGGTATTGCTGAAAACATAGATAAAATCAAAAAATATGAACGAAGACTGATCGAAGCCAAAGATGCCGCAGATCAGGCAAATCACGCCAAATCCCAATTTTTGGCAAATATGAGCCATGAAATCAGAACACCCATGAATGCGATTCTGGGCTTTGCCGAACTCCTGAGCAGCCATATCAGCGATGCAAAGCACAAAAAATATTTAGATGGCATTCTGTTCGGCGGCAAAACGCTGTTATCGCTGATTAACGATATTCTTGATTTATCCAAAATCGAAGCAGGCAGAATGGAAATTCAGCCCGAACCTACGGATATTCACCGGCTGATGCAGGATTTCAGGAGTATTTTCTCTGCAAAAGAAGCTGAAAAAAATATCCGTTTCACCATTGACATTGCAGAGCGAGTTCCCGGATATATCATTATTGACGAAGTGCGTATCCGGCAGATTTTACTGAATCTGCTCGGAAATGCGTTCAAGTTCACAGATAAAGGCATGGTAGCTCTTTGCGTGGACGGACCTGCCGATATTCATGACGATAGCGTTATAGAACTTATGTTTGAGGTGTCCGATTCCGGCATAGGCATTCCCCAAAAACAGATGGAGATTATCTTTGAGGCATTCCGGCAGCAGGATGGTCAAAGCACCCGGAAATACGGCGGAACAGGGCTGGGGCTTACGATTACCAAGCGTCTTACGGAAATGATGAACGGAAGAATTGAGGTAGAAAGCGAACTTGGGAAAGGCACGACCTTCAGGGTCTATATTCCGAATGTCATCATTGCCGTAGGTGTTCCCATTCATGATGAACCGCCGGATATGACCTGCGAAAATGTAACATTTCAGGATTCCGTGATTCTGCTTGCCGAAGATGTGGAATCCAATCGGGAAGTTATCAAAGGCTATCTTGAAGGCTGCAATCTCAGATTAGTGATGGCAGGCAACGGAGAAGAAGCGGTGAATCTGGCTGCCAGCATAAGACCTGATCTTATCTTTATGGACATGATGATGCCGGTCATGGACGGCTACGAAGCCATTGAAATCATCAGAAGCGATAAGGACATCAGACATATTCCGATTATTGCCCTGACAGCCTCCACCATGAGCCGGGATGAAAAAAAAATCAGGGCTGTATGTGATGAATATCTGAGAAAGCCTATCAGCAGAAAAGAATTTCTGCAAACTCTGATGCGGTTTCTGCCGTGTAAGAGTTACGCCCCGGATGCTTTTTTTTCAGAAGAGGCGGACAAAACAGACGAAGAACCGCTTTCTTCTGAACAGGCGGCGGCGTTGAAAGAAAAATTTATGCCGTTATGGAACAACGCCGCAGACCTGATGAGCAACGATGATATTATGCAGTTTGCCGATGAATTGAAAATTTATGCTCAGGCGGCTGAGATCGGATATTTGAAGCTCTATGCTGAAAATTTATATGGTTTTGCCGAATCTTTTGATATAGAAAGCATGAATCGGGAATTTAAACGCTTTCTGAATATTCTTGCACAAACGCAGCAAAAGGAAACCGTAAATGAATAATCTTAAAAATTATCAGATTCTTGTGATTGATGATACTCCGGCAAATATCAAGGTCATTGCGTCAACGCTCAGTAATCAGGGCTACAAAATTTTAGTTGCCGACAACGGACAGCACGGCATTGCGATTGCCCGGACCAAATTGCCGGATCTGATTCTTTTAGATATTATGATGCCGGAAGTTGACGGATATGAAGTCTGCAAAAAGCTGAAAGCCGATGACGCCACCAAAGATATTCCGATTATTTTTCTTACGGCATTCACAGAAACACATTATGTTATCAGAGGTTTTGAATACGGGGCGGTGGATTATATTACCAAGCCGTTCAATATTTCGGAATTGCTGGCAAGAGTGAAAACCCATCTCAGGCTCAGAGAACACGAAAAAGAAATCCGCATCTTATCTATGGCGGTTCAGCAGAGCGCAAATTCCATTATGATTACGGATCCGGCAGGAAATATCGTGTTTGTCAACCGCCGGTTTCTATTCCAAAGCGGATATGAAGAGCATGAAATTATTGGAAAAAAACCGAATATTGTCAAATCCGGCAGACAGACGGATGAATTTTATAAAGAGCTTTGGGAGACCATTGCCACAGATAAGGAATGGCGCGGAGAGTTTCAGAATAAAAAGAAAACCGGAGAATTATACTGGGAATCCTCAACTATCAATCCGATCAAAGATCAGAACGGAAAAATCATCTATTTTTTAGCGATCCATGAAGATATTACGGAAAAAAAGAGGATGGAAGAAGAGCTGCATTATTATTCAACAACCGATTCCCTGACCGACACTTACAACCGCAGAACCGGACTTGAAATCCTCAACAAACAGATTCAGTTGGCAAACCGCCAGAACCAGCCCCTGACGATTTGCTTTATTGACCTGAATAAATTAAAATTTGTCAATGATACTTACGGGCATACCGAAGGAGACAGATATA
>DYRC01000309.1 GCA_020718925.1 Desulfonema limicola | reverse complement strand
CTAAAAGCCCGTTGACATCTTCAGCGTTTCCGATTATTATAAAATGTTATTGATTAATATCAGATCGGAGTTGATTCTGCCAACTCTGATGCTTACTTTAGTCCGATGCGTAGCTGAAACACAGATATTAACCCTGAAATGAATTACCATGACCGTTCATATCCTGATTGTTGACGATGATGTTACCATCCGTTATCTCATCAATGAATTTGTCGAAATGGCCGGATACCGTCCGGCTGTGGCTGCCAGCGCGGAAGAAGCTGTCGTGCTGTTGGAAAAACATCATTTTGACGTTGCCATCAGCGACATCATGCTGCCCGGAATGGATGGATTGGAACTCACCGCTTTTATTAAGAAAAATTATGATACCGATGTGATCGTCATCACCGGATACAGCGGTGATTATTCGTATGAAGAAGCAATTGACCGGGGGGCAAGCGATTTTGTATTCAAACCTGTACGATTTGAAGAACTGATGCTGAGGCTCAGGCGCGTACTGAAAGAGCGGCAGATGAGGAAAGAACTTCAACGGCTGGCAGTTACGGACGGATTGACAAAACTCTATAATTCCCGGCATTTTTACAAGCAGTTATCGCTTGAAACAGAACGTGCCATCCGCTATGCTCATTCTCTGACCCTTCTGATTTTGGACATAGATTATTTCAAAAATTATAATGATACTTACGGGCATCTGGAAGGCGATAAGGTGCTGTCTGCGATAGGGCGGATTATCAAAGGATGCCTAAGAAAGATGGATTCGGCATATCGCTACGGGGGCGAGGAATTTACTGTAATTTTGCCGGAGACAGGCACCGATGAGGCGGGTATTGTTGCAAACAGAATCAAGAATAATATTGAAAAAGAAATGTTCACCCCGAAAAAAGATATGTCGCTGAATATTACTATCAGTATCGGCATTACCGAATACAGCCCGAAAGAAGAATTGCCGACATTTATCAAACGCGCAGATATGGCAATGTATGAATCCAAACAGAAAGGCAGAAGCCGGATCACGATATGGGAAACCGGAAAAACGGATGCGGATATTTCGGAAAATATGCCTGAATTTTCTATAAACAATATTATGTTAAGCTTTTTAGCGCATCCGACCCAAAATCAGGTGGAGCAGATTGCCAGACTTTATCAATCAGAAGATTGGTGGACGCCTACGGACAATCACGAGCGTGTTGCCCGAATTATCGCGGGCAGCCATTGCTTTATGATTGCCGGTATTGCCGATGAAATTATCGGCATGGGCAGATGTATCAGCGATAATGCCAATGACGGATATATTCAGGATCTGATGTTTAAAAAAGAGTACAGAGGACAAGGACTTGGCACGAAACTGCTCAATGCGCTGCTGGAACAGCTTAAAGCTGACGGATTGAAATGGATCGGGCTGATTGCCGAAAAAAATTCCCAAAACTTTTATATTCCCCTCGGATTTGAACGAATGAAGAGGGCTGCCCCGATGTTGAAAATTATCTCATGAAATTAGAACAGATACGACCCCATGATTATATAGGACTGAAGCGTTTTTTCAAGAAACAGACATACCGACTCTGCGTATATTCGCTGCCATCGCTGCTCTCATGGAGCAACAGCGTATATCAGCCGTATGCCGCAATATCTGATGATATTCTGATAATAGCCGCCGAATATGACGAGACGCATCGCAAAGACCGACATCTGATTCTGCCGGTTTCGCCGACTAAACAATTTACACCCGACGAGCTTGCGGATATTGCTGAAAAACTTGGCTACACCGCGTATTGGTTTGTGCCGGAAGATTATCTTCATCAGTTCGGAGAAGAGCAGATCGGACGTTTTTTTGATGTCAGTGAGCAGATCGGTTTTGCGGATTATATCTATCACAAAGAAGATTTGGCAGAGCTCAAAGGCAACAAATATTCCAAAAAGCGCAATCTCATTCATCAGTTTGACAAAGAATATGTTCAGACAAATCGGATAAAAACAGAGCCGATCACGCCGTCTTCGGTGTCGGAATGCCTGATTTTTTTAGATGAATGGTGCGAAGAGCGGGATTGCAGTGAAAAACAGGATGATCTGGCATGTGAAAAACAGGCTGCGGCAAACATGATTCGCCATATCGGAGAATTTGATGTTCAAGGATTGGCAGCGCGCATTGACGGTAAGATTGGTGCATTCGGGATTGCATCGCGTCTGACGGAAGAAATCGGCGTACTGCATTTTGAAAAAGCACTGGCAGCCGTCAAAGGATTGTATCAATACTTTGATAATCTGTGTGCCAAGCAGCTTTTCAACGGATATGCGTATATCAATAAAGAAAGCGATATGAATGTGCCGGGGCTGATGCAGGCTAAAAAATCATATCATCCTGCGATGATGGTGAAAGCCTATACGCTGATGTTGCGGTGAATAATTGGTATCTGACTTTTTTTCATTGTGTACAATCAAGGTCAGATAGTCCTATACTTTGAGAAAGTTAAGATTATTACGCTTTTCTTCAATAAGCTGAACAGGCTTTTCATCCGTACATATTACAGGAACAGACGGATTGAAAGGCTGACTGTACAGTTCAGGGCTATCCTCCATGTCCGCTGCGAAACCCGCATTCTGTTCCGGCGATTGCTTACAAATCTCCGGGAGTTAAAATGGTTCTTGCGTAAGTTCTATGATACTATTTGACAAGTTGATATAAATTGTCTATTATTTATTTATGCCGATGGCGTAGGAAAGGGTTACTTCGACTTAGGATCGCGATGTCGCGGGTTCGAGTCCCGTCTCTGCCGACAATTATGGCAGAGTAGCTCAGTTGGTAGAGCGCGTTATGTACTCTTCCCGCTTTTTCCTCGGCATACATTTTATCGGTGGCGTAGAAATGAGATACTTCGCTTGAAATCGAAACCAACCTCTCTTTTCGTTTGTTCCCCGATAAATATCTTCAAGTAAGGTAGGCTTTTTTCCGCTTTTTCATTTCACGGAGGCAATAATGGCAAAAATTTCCCGCTTTTTTCATTTCATGGAGGCAATAATGGCAAAGAAAAACACTCCGCATCAGGCAATCTATACTCACGAAGGCGCGAAAGCAAAGCATATTCATCCTGAGCAGCAATTACGCCGCTCTGTCATGGCGTGTCTGCTATGGGAAAAGCAGTTTTATGAGGATGGACAGGAAATTGCCCGGCGAATCGCCGATATTGTTCCCAACGTTGACGCATTAAAAGCTGCTGACATTGCTATCGAAGCCCGGACAAAAATGAAACTTCGCCATGTTCCCCTGCTGATTGTGCGGGAGATGGCACGACATCCTCAGCATAAAGCCTTAGTTGCCAAAACGATTGATAAAATTGTCCAAAGAGCGGATGAACTCTCCGAATTTCTTGCTATTTATTGGAGCGATAAGAAACAGCCGCTGTCAGGGCAGGTCAAAAAAGGCTTGGCTGCGGCATTTGCCAAGTTTGATGAATATCAACTGGCAAAATACAATCGGGATAATCAGATAAAATTGCGTGATGTTCTGTTTCTCTGTCATGCCAAACCCAAAGACGAGGCGCAGGATGCTTTGTGGAAACGGTTGATAGCCGATGCGTTGGCTGTGCCGGATACTTGGGAAGTCGCGCTTTCGGAAAAGGACGGCATTTCCAAGAAAGAAAAATGGGAGCGTCTGCTGAGAGAAAATCGGCTGGGCGCAATGGCATTGCTCAGAAATCTGAGAAATATGAAACTGGAAAATGCGGATGAATCTCTTGTGATCGCAGCGTTACAGAAGCTGAAACCGGAAAAAGTTCTGCCGTTTCGGTTTATCGCCGCTGCCCGACATGCGCCGCAATGGGAGAATTATCTTGAAGATGGCATGATGAAATGCCTGAGTAGTCAGGAAAAACTTCGGGGAAAAACCGTTTTGCTGGTTGATGTTTCAGGCTCAATGGATGTGAAAATTTCTTCAAAATCCGATATGATGCGGGTTGATGCTGCCTGCGGGCTGGCGATTCTGGCGCGTGAAGTATGCGAACAGGCTGAAATTTTTTCATTTTCAGATAATCTGGCACAGATACCGGCGCGACACGGTTTTGCATTGCGGGATGCGATTATGATGTCTCAGCCTCATCACGGAACATATTTGGGAAAATCGCTTGAAACCGCGTATCAGAAAGTTCCGAAAGCAGACAGAATCATTGTTCTTACAGATGAGCAGTCGCACGATAAGGTTCCGGATCCGCCCAAAGGCGTCAGAGGCTGTATGATAAATGTTGCCTCATATCGGAATGGCGTGGGATATGGCGCATGGACGCATATTGACGGATGGTCGGAAGCGATTATTGATTATATCCGTGAATCTGAAAAATCTTCTGATTAAAGGCAATAGTATTCAAGCCCTTAGCAGGACAGGATGGCTCAAAGCTGAAATTGGGCGGTGCCGCGTTATTCACGCAAATCGCTACTGGTTTCCGAAAAATATTATTGAATTGAAAGAGATTTGAAGACCGATTTTCAAGAGTTATAAAAGCAAAAAAGAAATGGGATGAAATTACCAAAGGATTTCTTGTTAAAGATATTTTCACCGTTATCAACGCCTCTGTTCTGTATCTGACAAAGCATATTCCTGAAAATGCTGAATCAGATTCGGAATACAGGATGAAAAGATAATTTCACAGGTCTTTTCCAGTCTGCATATATCCCAAGAGTGCCTGCTAGTACTCAGT
>DYRC01000037.1 GCA_020718925.1 Desulfonema limicola | reverse complement strand
ATACACCGCCGGAACAACATAACTATAAGCGCATTGATCCCGATCCAGCGATTCGGAATGCCCGATAAACAGATAGCCGCCCGGACAGGTATTATCATAAAATCGTTTTATCAGCGATTGTTTCGTAACTCTGTCAAAATAAATCATCACATTTCGGCAAAATATAATATGAAATTTCTCCTTAAACGGAAAGTTCGGATTCATCAGATTGAATCGCCGAAAGGTTACTTCTTTTTTTACCGAATCTTTAACTGCCCACAAATTTTTATCCAGTTTTTGAAAATATTTTCTTTTCAGATTTTCCGGCAGAACTTCCACCCGTTCTTCGGTATAAATGCCTTGTTTGGCAGATTCCAAAACCTTGTTTGAAATATCCGTTGCTAAAATTCCGGCATCCCATCTGAAATATTCCGCGCCCAGATTTTCCATCAGCAGCATTGCCAGCATATATGCTTCTTCTCCGGTAGAACAGCCCGAACACCAAATTCTGAGATCCCGGGAATTTTTATTCCTCAGATATGACAATATCTCAGGCAGTGCCTGCGCCGCGAAAAATTCAAAATGCGCCTTTTCCCGATAAAAAAACGTATGCGTGGTCGTTATCTGATTAACTAATTCGGAAACCGCCTGTTTTGTCGTATCTTTTTCGACAAAACTGCCATATTCCCTGAAAGTTTTAAACCCATACTTATTCAACAGCCGATGAAGTCGCGCCACAATCAGGGATTTTTTATTTTCAGTCAGATTGATTCCCGTGTGTTTATATACAATGTCCCGGATGGCGTGATATTCGGGAACAGAAAGCTGTGTCTGAAACATGCCCATCACCTCTGAAGCCTACTTTACCTGATTATACGGCAATAGGCAATAACAACAAGAGGGTCGGGTCAATATTTTCCGAAATCCGCATCATCCAAAGAGATCATCTCCTCCGGACTTATCCTTTTTTCAATATTCGGCAGGCTTTTTTCATAAGATTCATCAACGGGTTTGCTTCGTTGAGACAGGCGCCGGACATCAACAGCCGGGACAACAGGCTTATATATCTGTGCTGTCAGCTTAAACCGGCTCATCGCTCTTTTCAACTGTTCCGCCTGTGCTGCAAGCTGCTGCGCCGCTGATGCGGTCTCTTCGGCATTTGCCGTAGTCCGCTGAGTTACCTCCTCAATCTGTCCCAACCCGTTATTGACGTGAGAAATTCCCTGAGCCTGTTCATTGCAGGCAGCCGATATTTCCGCTACCAAATCCGCCACTTTGGAAACGCTTTCCACAATCCGGTTCAGGGCGTCGGATGTTTTTACCGCAATTTCATTTCCTTTTTCCACCGTGATCAGCGAACTTTCGATCAACTCCGCCGTTTCTTTGGATGCTTTCGCGCTCCGCCCCGCAAGATTTCTCACCTCCCCTGCAACTACGGCAAAGCCCTTGCCATGTCGCCCTGCCCGCGCAGCTTCCACAGCCGCATTCAATGCCAGCAGATTGGTCTGAAATGCGATTTCATCAATCACCCGGATAATCTTGGCAATCGCCCCGCTTGCCGTGTGAATATCTTTCATGGCAGACATCATGTTTGCCATTGCCACACTTCCCTGAGACGCTTCCTCACGCGCCTTTGCCGCAAGGCGATTTGCCTGAGAGGCATTTTCCGCATTGGAACTGGTCTGCGCCCCGATTTCAACCATCGAACTGGTGATCTGCTCCAAAGAAGACGCCTGATCCGTTGCCCCATCAGACAGCGACTGTCCTGAATTTAAGACCTGCTCAGATGCCGCCGACACCTGAAACGCGGCTTCGCTGACCATGCTTAATATCCGGTTTAAGCTGCTGATCATATCCTGAAATGCTTTGCCAAGCCTGTCTTTATCGGAAGTAATATCTATTTTCACACTCAGATCGCCATCAGCGATTTTTTCCGCAATACTTACTTTTTCCTGCTGCGCCTTCCGCATTTTTCTCAGCGAGTCAGCGATTTCTCCGATCTCATCCTTGGAATAAATCTTAATCCGGGCAGACACATCGCCTTGTGCCATCGCCTCGACTGCATATACAAGTTTTGCCAGCGGATTGACAATGACTTTTTTGGAGAATATAGCTAAAATCACAATCATCAGCAGTCCGATAACGATTGCAGCAGCGATGATAGATTGAACAATATTTGTCTGAACCGATTCGGCAATCTCGCTTTCTATTCCGATAAAAAATATGCCGCCGATCCTTCCATCCGCATATCGCCAGGGCCAATACGCCGTGTTATAGGTTTTTCCGAAAATCAGTTCTTTGGCATGAACGCCTTCTCCTTTTGACAGAACCGTATCTGCGATCTCAGCTTTTTCGATACGCGTTCCCACAGCCCGTTTTCCACTATCCGTAAGCGTCGTAGTTATGCAGGTATCATTTTGAAAAATGGCGCATTCAAGCCGCAAATCATGTTTTATCGTATCTGCAAAAGAATTGGATGACACAACAAACCCGATAGTCAACGCGCCGATAATCTGCTCCCCGTTTCTGATCGGAAATCCGCCGCGCATAGACAGCTTCACCACATTTCCTTCCTCTATGCCGACAGAAGCTTCTCCCTTCAGCGCGCGTTGAACATTGATCTGAGTGGCAGAACTATCCCCGGCTCTATCCGAATGCCCCCGTCCGATGACCTCTCCCTTGTTGTCCATCACCACAAAAAGTTCAATATCGGTTCTTTTGATAAAATCCGCGCCGATACGCTGCAACGTGGGCGTATCTTTCTGATGAACAGCCGCGATCAGCTCGGGATATTGTGAAATAACGATCCCCAAATCAAGGATTTTCTGTCTGCTCTGTTCCAGATACGCATTGACAATATTTTTCCGGGCTTCGAGATTATCATCTGCCTGTCTTCCGAAGCCGCTATGGACAAAATAATACGTTGTCATCAGAATAGCTGACGTCAGCGTAAGAATAGATAAGATCACAACACAGGTGATTTTGAAGAAAAAAGATTGCTTCATGGCGTTTATTCCTAATATTTCCCAAATTCGGCATCATCAAGCGAAATGATCTCTTCGGGTTTCAAAGGGTTTTCTTCCGTCTCCGGCGTTTCTTCCTGATAAGAAACGGGCGTCTGCTCACAAGGTTCAACGGTTTCTTGTGCCAGCCTGAATCGGGCTATGGCATGTTTTAATTTCATAGACTGAACCGAAAGTTCTTCTGCCGCAGCAGCCGTTTCCTCCGCGCTTGCCGTATTCTGCTGAGTTACATGATCAATCTGCATCAGCCCATCGCTGATCTGGGCAATGCCCTGAGCCTGTTCATTAGACGATGCGGATATTTCCGCCACCAGATCAGCCACCTTAGACGTGCTTGCCACAATCCGATCCAATGCCTGAGCGGTGCGATCCGCAATATCATTGCCTTTTTTCACTTTCTCAGACGAGCTTTCAATCAGATCCGCAGTTTCACTGGCTGCCTGAGCGCTACGGGCAGCAAGATTTCTCACTTCTCCGGCAACTACGGCAAATCCCTTACCATATCGCCCTGCACGTGCCGCTTCCACCGCCGCGTTCAATGCCAGCAGATTGGTCTGAAATGCAATTTCATCCACCACTTTATTGATTTTATTGATGGATCGGCTGGCTTCGCTGATCTTCTGCATTGCCGCAGCCATATTGGACATTTCCGCCCTTCCCTGTTCCGCCATTTCCCGCGCCTGAGACGCCAGCCGGCTTGCCTGAGCCGAATTTTCAGCATTATTATGAGTCTGAGACCCGATCTGAGTAATGGAACTGGTAATCTGCTCCAATGAAGCAGCTTGCTGATTTGCTCCCTGCGACAAGGTCTGGCTTGAGGCAGATACATGATCCGCGCCTTCTGACACCTGAAACGCGGACTCGCCGATCATTCCCATCAGGCTGTTCAGTTGACGGGTCATCCGCCTGAGCGCCCTGCCCAGCCGATCCTGCTCTGAAACCTTCTCAATCTGAGCCGTCAGATCGCCGGCGGCGATCTTTTCCGCCAATTGCGCCCGTCCTTCCTGAGCCGCAGACATTTTTCTGAACGCATCTGCCATCACGCCGATCTCATCTTTGGAATGGAAGCTGATCTGGCAGGAAAAATCTCCTTCTGCCATCTTTTCGACTGCTTTTAAAATTTCATTCAGCGGCGAAGTGATGGAACGTCCCAGCCAAATCCCGGATAATCCTAACAACAGCGCGACACCCCACACAACAGTCCAACTGAAAAAAGAACTCATACGGCTTTGCCGCTCGGATTCTTTCAGGGCAATCGTCAGCAGATTCCGGCTTGTCTCATCCAATTCGCGGTTTAACGATTCAAGGCTTTGAGATAACTTATGACTTTTATCATAGAGATCAAGCAGATATTCTTCTGTTTCCAAAAACCGATCCAGCAGCGCGTCTCCGTCGTCTCTTGCCTGAATAAAAGACTCATTCCGGGTAACGGTCAGAATGGAGCGAAGATTTCTCCTATCCCGGACAAATATCTCATTCAGAGACTCTTTATTTTTTTTATAGGTATTCCGATCATGGTAAATCAGAAGTTCTGTCAGATTAATCCGGTACTTTTCCACCTGCTGAAGAACATCCATCGTCTTTTCTATGGCAGCCCGCCTGGAGCCGGAAATATCGGTTCCCTGAATTTTTGCCTGAACAATCTCTTCCTTGATCGGCAGCACCACCTTTTTTTCAAATGTCTCTTTCAGTTGGGCAATATTTTTGGTAAATGCCTGCAATTTTTCTTTTTTCTCAAATACAATATTTTTAAGCTGATCCAACTCAGCCATATAACTGCTGAGTATCTCTTCTAATTTTTGCGGCGTAATTGTTTTCCCATCCTTTTGTCTTGCACCAATCCCTGTGTCGTATAATCCGCGAGCCGTTTTCAGATTTGCCCGGCTGGCTTTCAGATTTTCCTCCACGCGCTTCCAGAGTTCCTCTTTTCCGTAAAGCAGAAATTCTTTTTCAGCAAGCCGTGTATCAGAGATGCTTTTGCCGGTAATCTCTAGCCACGAGGCTGTTTCATAAGACGTTCTGAGCCTGTCTGAAAAAAAGCGGTTCAACCCCGCCATGACCAGACAGGCAAATATTCCCAATAGCACAATAGCATAAATTCTTTTTCTGACTGACATAGAAATCCTTTCATTGAGAAGTGAGAAGTGAGAAGTGAGAAATGAGAAGTGTTATGAATGTATTTTTCTTAACACTTAACACATAACACTATTTTATTAGTCCGTTAAGCTTTTCTAACGTCATGCCCGGATTATAAATTCCCGCGCCCACCTGATATGGCTGTTCCGGCACTTTGAGCATATAGGAAATTTTGCGTTCGGGAGCCGTGCTGCCGGCTTTGGGCCACCAATATTCGGTCCAGCCGCCTTTGGATTTAAGCGATTCCGCGCACAGATCAAAGCCCAGGTATCGTCCGTTTTTATCTAAGAAGTTCACCAACTTGACCCCGACCAGATTCGGGTTGATATGCGCTGTCATTTCTTCTTTGCCGCAGTTCATCACAAATATATAGGTATCTTTCCACGCCCACTGACCTTTGGGATCGTTGAATTGCGCCAAACCCGGCTCACCTGCTTTGGAAAGAAATTCCGCAGCGGCTCTGACTTTGGCAATCACTTCTTCCGGCGTAGCAGTTTCTTCGGCAGAAACAGTGCTTCCCACCATCAGAAAGCACAACATAACGACCATCCACTTAACACTTAACACTTTCCACTTAACACTTATCTCCCCCCTCATAAAACCCTCCCCCCTTCAGTTGTTCCAATTCTTCATCATAAAGCAGCTTATTGACATCTAACAATATTTTTACCTCGTCTCCGATTTTGCCCATGCCCTGAATATAGCGGCTGCTTTTTGATCCGGATACTCTGGGCGGCGGAGAGACCTGATCTTCAGGGATATCTGCCACCTCGTTGACCGTATCCACCACCAGCCCGACAGACGCATTATCAATTCTGACCACGACAACACAGGTGCGATCATTATATGCTTTGGATTCCATCTTAAAGCGGACTCTGACGTCCATGACCGGAATCACCTGCCCCCGGAGATTGATCACGCCCTGAATATAATCCGGCATATCAGGAACATGCGTAATCTTCTGAATGCCGATAATTTCTGTTACATAGCGAATATCAATGCCATACGCTTCTTTGCCCAACTGAAAGGTCAGATATTTGTCTTTCTGAGTGTCTTCATCTTCATCGTCATAGACATTATCGTCTATCATATCATGTTCTCTGCTGTCTCTCATGCTTTCCTACCTTTCTGCCATCTCAATAATGCTGCCTACGTCCAGAATCAGGCTGACCTCGCCGTTATCTAAAATGGTAAAACCTGAAATTCCCCGCGCAGAATCAATGTATTCGGGAATGCCCTTGATAACGGTATGATGATGTCCCACAATGTCATCGGCAAAAAGACATACGCTTTTTATTCCGCATGCAACATGAATCAGAATGCCGCGATCAATCTCTGTCTGCTCTGATGCTACCTTGTACAACTTATGCAGACGCAGAATCGGAAGCAGATCGTTTCTGATTCTGACAATTTCCTGCCCGTCCATTGTGGTTGTAATCTGCTTAGGTGTGGGACGAAATGATTCCCGGATAGACAGCAGGGGAATGGTATATCTTGCGGTTCCGACCCGGATCAGCATTCCTTCAATGATTGCCAGTGTCAGCGGAATCCTGAAACTTAACGTGGTTCCTCTTCCGGGCAGGGTGTGAACATCTATCCGTCCTTTGATTTTTTCCAGATTCCGTCTGACCACATCCATACCCACGCCGCGCCCCGAAACATCTGTAACCTGTTCCGCAGTACTGAATCCGGGTTCAAAAATCAGCCGGTGAACCGCTTCATCTGAAAGATGAGTTCCATCTCCGCTGACAATGCCTGTCGCAATTGCTTTTTTAAGAATTTTTTCCCGACTCAACCCCTGTCCGTCATCAGAAACATGAATGACCACCTCGCCGCCCTCGTGTCCTGCCCGAATGGTAATCAATCCGGTTTCGGGTTTTCCGAACCGCCGCCGCATATCCGGAGATTCAATGCCGTGATCTACGCAATTTCTGATAATATGCACCAAAGGATCAGTGATATGTTCAATGACGGTTTTATCCACTTCGGTTTCTTCGCCGAGCAATGTAAGCTTCACGGGCTTGCCGGATTTGAGCGATAAATCATGTGCCAGCCGGGTCATTTTTCTGAAGGTTCTTGACAGCGGAACCATCCGCATAGACATTGCCACATCCTGAAGCTCGCTGATAATCCGGCGAAGATTATGCGCGGATCGCTCAAAATTATCCAAATCCAATCCTTCCAAATCCGGATTTTTGGATACCATTGCTTCTGCGGTTACCAATTCGCCGACCAGATTGATCAGCAAATCAAGTTTTTCCAAATCTACCCGAATATCGTGATGCTGCTTTGATACCGTAACGGGCGATAGATTGGCGGCTATGGGAGTGCTGTCTTCGCAAATTTCAAGGTGCGTCAGTTGGGCGATAAGATCATCGCATTTTAAAATCCTTGATAT
This sequence comes from Desulfonema limicola, assembly GCA_020718925.1. Lineage (GTDB taxonomy): Bacteria > Desulfobacterota > Desulfobacteria > Desulfobacterales > DYRC01 > DYRC01. The sequence goes on along the minus strand of DYRC01000037.1, from coordinate 11,861 downwards.
GCCGGTCTTGGATAATTCGGGCAATGCTTCTCTGAGCGCGTCAATGCTTTGTAGTAGCCGATGCTGTATCGTGTCATTCCAAAAAACGGATCCGTCTCTCAGCCCCTCCAAAACCGTCTCAGTCTGATGGCTTAACCGCTCAAAATCCTTGAATCCCAAAAGACCTGAATTGCCTTTGAAACTGTGAATCAGCCTGAAGGCTTCGGCGATATTTTCCGGGTTTTTCAGGGCATTGACCAGACAATGTTCCATCCGTTCCAAAAGCTCCTCTGCTTCGCTGACAAAATGCTCTGTTATTTCAGGACTGACGGGGCTTTCAGAACTGACCGGCGGGATCGGCGTTTCCAAATCAATCACCGGCTCAGATGCAGGTTCAGATGCAGAGACAAGTGCAGCGTGCAGTGTGGAAAGTGCGGAATGTTTTAAAAAATTTTCCTTATCTATTGTCAGAACACGCTCATCCGGCAGTCCCACCGCCAGACCGATAAAGTCCGGGTCTAAGATGGTCGAATAAAGAACCGTATAAACCAGAGGAACTTTCGGTATGGGTTCGGATAAATCAGCACAGCTTTCAAGCCTTGAATCTGCTATGACGCCGGTACTCAGTAAATCCCTGACAATTCGCACCGGACTCCGGTTGTTCTGTTCCCGCGATGCCGCCAGATCATATTTGAGAAGATAGAGAAATTCATGCGTGGGCGGAAGATTTTTAAGAATTTCAGGATCGATTTCAAATTCTTCCTGAACAAAGGGCTTTTTCAAAGAATTGGGGCATGAATCCTGAATGGGTGGCGGAGACGGCTCAGTTTCCTTTTCATCCAGCAGATTACGCAGCCGATGATGTACGGATGAAATATCCACGTCATTGCTCCGATCCGTATCTTCAAGCATCAGTTGGATGAGATCAACGCCTGCAATCAGCGTATCAATACTGTCGCCGCCGATAGCCTTGCCGCCGGATCGGAATTCGGACAGGAGCGCTTCCATCGCATGAGCCAATTTGGCGACCTGTTTGAGCGATAAAAATCCGGCTCCGCCCTTGATAGAATGAACTGAGCGAAATACTTTGTCAATCAGTTCTCTATCGGGATTTTCTTTCTGAATCGCCAGTCTGAGCAGATTATCCTCGACAGATTCGAGATGTTCCTGCGCTTCAACCGCAAATTCTCTCATAAGAGAAGCGTCATATTCCATATCAGAACAACCTGTTTTGCCCTTGTCCGTTCTTAGCGTCTTTCCGCGACTTTCCGAATGTCATCCGAAGCGGCGGCATATCAGGGCTTTCCCGGTTCAGCAATGCCTCAATCGTTAATATCTGAATTTTGGGATAATTTCTTTCCCAGCCCTGAGAATGATAAAACCCTGCGGATACAGCTTCTTTATTCATATCGCTGCTTGGGAGTTCCAAGGTGATAAAAATGCCCATAGCCGCTTTTTCGCGTTCGACCGTTCCGATTAAATCCCGAATATCGCCGGGTCTGACTTTGCCGCTTTTCACCTGAACCAGAATGCGTTTGATTTTCTGCTCCGCATCGTCAATAAAATTGATAACACCGTCAATGCCGCTGTCTTTGCCTTTTCTGCCTTTTTTACCGCCGGATTCTCCGCCGACGGGTTTTGCCTGCACCAGCGATAATGCCCACCACTGAAACTGATACCGGTCGTCCTGCGCCAACTGCCTTGCCGATGCCGCGTCTTCCGGCTCTCCGATGACTTCATAATCCTGCTTTTCAACTAAGCCGAAGGTTTCTTTGAGGCGGTATTTCTGAAGCGCCACAGCCAGATGCGTAATATCAATTCCGATCCATCGGCGGTTCAGATTCTGCGCGGCAATAATTGCTGTGCCACATCCGCAAAATGGATCGAATATCACATCGCCTTCATTGCTGCCTGCCTGAACAATACGTTCCAAAAGCGCCACGGGTTTCTGGGTGGGGTAGCCCATGGATTCTCCCGATGACGCCGGGATGAGTCGTATATCATGCCAATTATCATTCAAAGGCATTCCCGGACTTGCCTCAAGATAGTATTTCAGATTCGGAATACCGCTTTTGGAAAACACAATCAGCCCCTGCCGCTCATATTCTTCGAGGTTAACATGAGTCGTTATCCAGTGCATTCCTGATTTTCCGCGAATATTCGGATCAATCTCTTTCCATGTCGCGCCGGTTTCTCCTTTGCGGATTCCGCTAACCAGCAAGGGAACTAAGCGGTATCTTCCTTTTTCATCTTGGTACCTGTAATTATCCAATGATGTCTCTGATAATTCCCGATACTGCATATTAAAGGTATAATTATCTGATTTTGTAAAAAATAAAATCACATCATGCGCTTTTCGATAATTTTTGCTTATCGAAGACCTTGTCTGGCTTCGTTCCCATATAATTTCACATTTGAAATTCTCTGCTCTGAATATCGCATCCAGCACCATTTTCAGATAATGACTTGTAGTGGGATCGCAGTGCAGATACAGGCTTCCGGTCGGCTTTAAAATCCGGCGCATTTCAATCAGCCTTGCCGTCATCATCACCAGATACGCCATCATCTGATTGATGCCGATAAACTGACGGAACGCACTGATCATAGCTGAAATTTTTTCCGAAGAGTCTGCTGCCAGTTCTTCATAAATTTTTTCAGATATTCTGCCCCAGTGCCATGTATCTTCAAAGGCGGTAATCTGCGATTCGGCATCCTGCCCGGATTCATCCTTAAACAGTACATTATAATTGCGATTGGAATTGAATGGCGGATCAAGATAAATCAGATCAACGCTCTCATCTGAGATGTATTCCCGCATAATCGCAAGATTGTCGCCGTAATAAAGCGTATTTTTCCATTCGGACATGCTTAATCCTTCAACTCCGTTAATGCCGCAAATTGCGATTCGGACATTTTATAGCGTTTTGAAATTTTCGTCATCTTAAACATATTGACAATATCTTCGGAAGCATGAATAATTTCCAATTCGGCATCGGGGAATTTTGACATCAGGGTATCCGGCAGCAGAAAAAAGACAAACAGCGCGGCTGCGTCCATATCTTTCACCGCAGAAAAGTCAAACGAAAGTTTCCGGGCGCCTTTTTTTATCAGGTCTGTCAGCAGCAGACGAAGTTTTTCTGCGGCATCAGACATGATGTCGCTTTCAGGCTGTATCACGGTACCGGACGGGTTGTCGAAAATTTTAAACATGCGATCTCCGAAAACAGTTGCAAACAAAACAGGAATAGGTCATAAGCTTTTTATAACCCTACAATATGCACTCTGTAATTGTCAACATAACTGGTACTAAAATTTTTGTTTTGGCAATTTGCATATTGATTATTTTCAGATTTTATGCTCTGTTTCCGGTGAGTTCAAATTTTTTTACGTTTTAGGAAAAGAGATATATCCATGATAGAAGATAAACCCCGTGAAGCTTGCGGCATATTCGGCATTCACGGACATCCCGAAGCTTCAAAGATGACGTATTTCGGACTTTACGCGCTTCAGCACCGGGGGCAGGAAAGCGCGGGCATTGCCGTTATTCAGAACGACAACATTGTGTCCCATAAAGGCATGGGATTAGTCTCTGATGTGTTTGACATGGCGCATCTGGGAGAGTTGAAAGGCGATACGGCTATCGGTCATGTGCGCTATTCCACGACCGGCAGCTCCATTCTTGCCAATGCCCAGCCATTTGTGGTTCATCACCGGAAAAAATCTTATGCGGTGGCGCACAACGGCAATCTGGTCAATGCGGCAATGCTGAAAAACGAACTTGAAGAAGCCGGGTCTATTTTTCAGACCACAATGGACAGCGAAATTTTTCTGCATTATTTCGTCAACAACCTCAAGTACGGATTTGATCAGGCGCTGCTCTATACGGTTTCCCGGCTCAAAGGCGCGTTTTCCTTTGTGGTTCTGTCCGGCAAAGGCGAAATGATCGGGCTTAAAGACCCCAACGGATTCCGTCCGTTATGCCTTGGAAAACTCAATGACAGCTATATTTTAGCTTCAGAGTCCTGCGCCCTGGATCTGGTCAATGCTGAATTTATCCGGGAGTTAGACCCCGGAGAAATTCTCATTATCAATAGCGAAGGGCTGCGAAGTCTCAAAAGCCGGGTCGTGTCCACCAAGACTTTCTGCATTTTTGAATTTATTTATTTTGCAAGACCCGACAGCCTGATTTTTGATAAAACCGTGTATCTGATGCGTAAAGCTCAGGGCAGACAGCTTGCGCGCGAAGCGCCTGTTGACGCTGATCTGGTGATGCCTTTCCCGGATTCCGGCACTTATGCGGCAATCGGCTATTCCGAAGAATCCGGTATTCCGTTTGAGATGGGCATGATCCGCAATCATTATGTGGGCAGAACCTTTATTCAGCCTACGCAGAGCATGAGGGATTTCGGTGTAAGGATTAAGCTTAATCCGGTCAAAGAACTGCTCAAAGGCAAAGAAATCATTATTATTGAGGATTCCATTATCCGGGGAACGACTGTCAAAACCCGCGTCAAAGCGCTGAGAGAGCTGGGCGTTAAACGGGTTCACATGCGCGTCAGCGGTCCGCCGCATCGCTTTCCCTGCCATTACGGGATTGATTTTTCCACCAGAGGCGAACTGATTGCCGCACGAATGTCCGTGGAAGAGTTGCGCGATTATCTGGGATTGGACACGCTGCATTATCTGAGCCTTGAAGGGCTGCTAGGCGCAACAGGCATGGAAACGCCGGAAAACCATTTCTGCAAAGCCTGTTTTGACGGCTGTTATCCGGTGGCGTTTGATGAATGCCTGTCCAAAGATTGTCTTGAATGTCGGTAAGGGTATGAAAAAGACCGTTTCTTTTTCCAAAAATACCGCAAATATGTTTTTTCACATTCTGACCGCCTGCAACCTGCGCTGTCGGCATTGCTATATCAATCCTGAGCAGCACGGGCAGGATACTCTTCCGATAACGACCATTGAGGCGTGGCTGGAATGTTTTGCAGGTAAGCATCCGAATACTAACGTGATCTTTTTAGGCGGAGAACCTACGCTACATCCGGATCTGCCCCAAGCCATCAGGACGGCAAAAAAACTCGGGTTTTCGTCGGTTACAGTGGATACCAACGGCTATCTGTTTCACGATATTCTTGAAAAAGTTACGCCGGATGAGGTTGATTTTTTCAGTTTCAGTCTGGATGGCGCAAGTCGCAAAACCAATGATGCGATTCGGGGAGATGGGTGTTTTGACGCCTGTACGTCCGGTATCCGAAACGCAAAGCAGAAAGGTTTTCATACCAGCCTGATTTACACGGTCAGCCGCCTGAATGCCCATGAACTGTTTCATATCCCGAAATTGCTGAAAGATTTGGGAATTAATCGGTTTTTCATTCAGGTCATCGGCATTCGGGGAAAATCCGCGCAACATGCGGACATCCAGCTTTCACGGAAAGAATGGCTTGATATTGTTCCTAAAACCGCTGAAAATGTGGCTGAACTGGGGATTACCGTAACCTATCCCAAAGTGTTTCTTGATCCGGAAGAGCCGTTTGAGTGCGCCGGACGGGTGGCGGACAACTATTTTATATTTCCGAACGGCAGAGTCTATCGTTGTCCGCTATGTGAAGATTTTCCCTTGCATGGCATGAGGTTAGAAAATAATCGGCTGCTTGAAAGCCGAAAAATCAGTGAAAATGAATTATTTCTTCTTGACATTTCTGAGGGATGCGTGATGAATAGGCTTATTCAGCCTCAAAATCTGTCTTATTCTCAGGACAGAACGGCGGAATATAAAATCGCATGTTGCATGTTGAAAGAAGAAATTTCAAATTAAATCAATGATGAGGAGAACAGAATGAACAAAGGTGATTTGGTCAGTGAGGTGGCAAAAGTTGTCAGCACCAAAAAGGAAGCTCAGGAAGCTGTGGATGCTGTTTTCGGAGCGATTACCAAAGCGTTGGGAGACGGCGATCCGGTTACGCTGATTGGTTTCGGAACATTCAAAGTTGCCAAACGGGCAGCCAGAAAAGGGAGAAATCCCAAAACCGGTAAAGAAATCAACATTCCCGCCAAGACTGTCCCGCGGTTCACGCCGGGAAAAGCCCTCAAGGATGCTGTGAACTAACAGCGCGTCCCTGCCCCTCCTCTGACGGGGGAGGGGTTAGGCACTTATTGATAGGAGAAATACATTGTATCGGCGGATTATATTGATTTTTTCTATTTTTCTGAGCATCGCGTGTATTGCTTATGGCGCGTCTTTCACGGATGAATCTGGAAAACAGTTCAATGTCCAAAAACCCTACTGCCGAATGATCTCTTTGTACGGGGCGCACACGGAAAATCTGTTCGCGCTGGGCTTGGATAAAGAAATTATCGGCGTGTCTTCCAATGAGGCATATCCGCCGAAAGCCCTGACAAAGCCTGTATTCAGCTATCACGATGACGCTGAGAAATTCATGGCTGCCAAACCTGATTTGGTGCTGATCCGCCCCATGATTGCCGCATCCCACGCGCAGTTTGTAGAAAAGCTTGAAAAAGCAGGCATCACAGTCGTATCGCTTCAGCCGGTCGGGATTGCGGATATGTATGAATATTGGAAAAATCTGGGGCTTCTGACCGGCAGGGAAAAAGAAGCCGCTCTTATGATCTCCCGCTTTCAAGCCGCGCTCAACCGTATTGACAGCATGGTTCAGGGCATTCCCCAAAAAAACCGCAGACAGGTCTATTTTGAAGCTATCCACGATAAAATGAGAACCTTTGCGCCGGATTCCACCGCCATTTTTGTTCTGACCAAAGCCGGGGGAATCAATATTGCCGCAGATGCAACTCAGCGAAAAAATACCAATATTGCAGATTACGGAAAAGAGAAAATTCTTTCACGGGCAAAGGATATTGACGTATATCTGGCACAAAACGGTACCATGAACCGCATCACAGAAGAGATTATAAAAAAAGAATCAGGATTTAAGGTCATTAAAGCCGTAGAGAGCGATCAGGTTTATCTGATTGACGAATTGCTGGTATCCCGCCCCACCACCCGGCTGTTAAAAGGCATATTCGATATTGGCAGAATATTATATCCCCGGATATTTACCGACATCGTTTGGCAGGAGATCGAATGAACGTGCAGCGATCAGAAGAATCTCTGAAAGAAAGCGAAGAACTATACCGATTTCTGGTTGAAAATACGCCGGACGGATTTTTTATTGCTGAAATTCCTTCGGGGAAATTATCGTTTGTCAACAGCAAACTCTGTGAAATATTCGGCGTTTCTCCTGAAAAAGCCGGAGAAATTTCGATATGGAATGGTTTAAATCCTGAAGAACACGGAATTGTATCTGAGCGGATTCATAAAGCTATAAAAGATACGACACCATCTCCCCGGAGATACATCTATACCATGCGGCGCATGGACGGGACAACGTTCAAGGGCGAAGTGTCTTTATCAAATATGATGTTTCGCGGAAAGATGGTGATACAGGGGATTGTGAGGGATGTAACCGAACAGATGCGTCTTCAGGAGCAGTTGCGTCATGCCCAGAAAATGGAAGCCATCGGCACCTTAGCCGGAGGAATTGCCCATGAATTTAATAATTTGATGCAGGCAGTCTCCGGTTATACCGAATTGCTGCTGCTGAACAAAGACATGGATAGCCCGTCCAAACAGAAATTGGAAGCCATTCGCAAATCTACACAAAGAGCTTCGGAACTGACCCGGCAGATTCTTATTTTCAGTCAGAAAGTGGAAAGCAAGCTTCTGACGGTAAGGCTTAACCATGAGGTGATGCGGATTTTCAAGCTGCTGAAAAAAACCCTGCCCAAAATGATAGACATCAAAGTCAGTTCGGATGAGCATGTCAGAGATATTCAGGCAGACCCCGGACTGATCGGGCAGATACTGATGAATTTAAGCATTAATGCCAGAGATGCCATGCCTGATGGCGGAACGCTGTTTATCAGTACATCTGATGTATTTTTAGATGAACAATACTATCGGAATCATCCTGAGTTGAACCCCGGACATTACGCGCTTCTCAGTATTTCAGATACCGGATGCGGCATGAATAAAGAAACAAAGCAGCATCTGTTTGAGCCGTTTTATACCACCAAGGGAACCGGCAAAGGCACGGGACTGGGGCTGGCAATGGTGTATGGCATTGTAAAGGAGCATGGGGGGCATATTGTCTGTTACAGCGAGCCGGGGATGGGAACCACGTTCAAAATTTATCTGCCGGTAACAGAACCGCCAAAGGAGATTCCTGAACTTGCGTTGGAAAAGTATCCGGGCGGCACAGAAACTATTTTGCTGGCAGATGATGAAGATTTTATCCGCAATTCGGGCAAAGAATTGCTGGAACGCTTCGGCTACACGGTGCTGCTTGCCGCTGATGGAGAAGAGGCACTGGAGATTTATCGTCAGCAATCTGACAGCATTGATCTGGTGATGTTGGATTTGCTGATGCCCGGCATGGGCGGCAAAAAATGTCTTGAAGAAATCCTTGCTATTGATCCGGCGGCAAAAGTTCTGATTGCCAGCGGCTATTCTCAGGATAAAATCAACACAGAAGCAATGGCTATCGGTGCGGCGGAATTTATCGGCAAGCCCTATCAGGTCGGCGAATTGCTTAAAATAATTCGTAAAATTTCGGATAAACATCAGGCGTGAAGGAGAAAAAAATGACGATGCGAAGTTTCTGCATGTATGATATGTTTGAGAGAAATGCCGCGTTGACGGGCAGACAAACCGCGTTGGTCTGTAGCGATACGCGAATCAGCTTTGAAGAACTTCTGACTAAGACCCGGTGTCTTGCCTCAGCCTTGCTTCAGCGAGGCATTGCCAAAGGAGACCGGATTGCGATACTGGCGCACAATTGCCATGATTTTTTTTATCTGTTCGGTGCAGCCGCAGCATTGGGAGCAGTCGTTGTAGCAATCAACTGGCGTCTTTCAGATGATGAAATCCGCTATATTTTAAGCGATTCATCGCCGAAACTGCTGGCAGCGGACGGCAACCACGCGCATCGGGTAAAAGAACTTGCAATGCCGTTTGTGGCAGGCATCGGAAACTGCAAAGAGTATCCGTCATTGGAATCTCTGATGGCGTCAGCAGATGCGGCGTTTTCCAAATCGGATGTCGGCGCGGATGATCCGTTCTGCATCATCTACACGGCTGCGGTAGCCGGAAAACCCAGAGGCGCGGTACTCACGCATGGCAATATGATTGCTGCCAATATTCAGACTGCCGCGACGATGGGGCTTAGTGATAAAGATGTGTGCCTGAACAATCTCCCGCTGTTTCATATTACGGGGTTGAATCTGGCATTTGCCGTGATGCACGTCGGCGGTAAAAATGTGGTCATTGAAAAATTTGATGAAAAGCAATGTCTTGAACTGACCCAAAGCGAAAAAGTGTCGGTCATGGGAAGTTTTCCGCCGATTCTCTCCCGTCTTACGGCTGAGGCAAACACAAAATCTTATGACCTGTCTTCGCTCAGAATTATTCTGGGCATTGACGGACCGGACAATATCATTCCCTTTGAAGAAAAAACAAAAGCTGAATTTTGGATTCTGTACGGACAAAGCGAAACTTCGGGCTTGGTTACGTTTTCACCGGCATCTGAAAAACCCGGTTCTGCCGGAAAAATCGGGCTTTTAAGCAAAGTGAAAATTGTCAATGATAAAGATATTGAGATGCCGATAGGAGAATCCGGAGAAATTGTGGTGCAGGGTCCGTTGGTATTTCAGGGCTATCTGAATCAGGATGAGGCAAATGCTTATACATTCAGAAATGGCTGGCATCATACCGGAGATTGGGGTGTGCTGGATAAAGACGGCTATCTGTGGTTTAAAGGGCGAAAGCCGGAGAAAGAATTGATAAAGCCCGGCGGGGAAAATGTTTATCCGGCTGAGGTGGAAGAAGTGATTTTGCAGCATTCGGATATTGCTGACGTATCGGTCATCGGCGTACCTGACGTTCAGTTCGGGGAAGGCATCAAAGCAGTTTGTGTATTGAAGCCCGGCAGAACGCTGAGTGAAAAAGCATTGATTGAATTTGTCGCGGATCGGATTGCCCGCTATAAAAAGCCCCGATATGTGGCATTTGCAGACAGCCTGCCTAAAACATCAGGCGGCAGCACAGACCGGGAAAAAGTCAAGCAGCTTTATGGCAAATAATCGTCATCAATGCTCAAAAGGAAACTCCCATGAAACCCGCGTCATCTCCTGTGTTTTGGCAATCTGCATAGCGTTCTTTGCGATGAATCATCCGAAAAGACCGATGCTGATTTGTAATTTCAACGGATTGTATTCCGGATGATCTTTCCGGAATTGCATTCCACAGCTCATAGGCTCACCTTTCCGATATTGCCCAAATGCCGGTGCCGGAAGACAGTTCCATGCGATATTGAGCAAAGACATACGAGACATAGCCCCGTTGACAGACTTATATCGCACTCTGTCTTCACGGAATGTATTGTCTCTGATACCGGAAACACCCGTCCCGGTATCCCGGTGAAGAAGAATTCTGTCAGGAACCGCCTGAGCATTCCGCGATCTGCCCGGACGATTGGTGATAAAATACCGCATGTCTGTTTCGGATGAATTCTGCTCCGTTTTTCCGATAGCAGAACCTTCCCGGATTCCCGGATAAACAGCGTGATATAATCCGGGTATTCTCCGAAGCGTCCGACTGCCGATCTCATTACTTTCCGAGCGGACGCTCCGGAAATCCCCATCGTAATTTTTTCCGATAAGATACGAAGCCCGGTCAGCAACCCTGTGAAAAATATTAACGGAGTTTTCTTTTATCCGGAAGAGGTAAAAAAAAACCGTTTCCGTTCAGCCATCCGCAGAATTCCTCAACGCAGAATCCGGCATCTCCGCTGACTGCGATCACCCTGTTTCCCGGAAGCGGTGTCAGAGATTCCGAAATACTGACAGCAGCGCCCCATTCGCCGTTCCGACCCGTTTCCGTGGGACGCGCTCCGCTGATAAAACGGCTTCTCTCATCGTTTTCATTCTTCCCGATTTCCGTCATACGAACGGTATGCTCTTTCACGCCCGGATTGTATGATGCTTTCACCGCTTTGCCATCAGTAACCGAATCACGGGGATGGACTACGGGGTCGGCAACGCTCCTGTTATCCGACCTTGCAGGCTTTCGGAAGAATTCTCTGTCTTCAGGCTTGCCGATACGGACCGCTCCGCTTCGGCAGCACTCATGCCTTCCGAGCGCTCCTTTGCCTCATATTCCTCCCGAAGCCGCTTCCGCTTCTCCGATTCCGCCTGTTTCCGCTCCTCCCGGAATCCGCTCACTATCTTATCCGGATTTCGGAATCCGCGTCGGACAATCAGGTCAGGGGCGTATCCGGGACGATCCCGCAGCGGAGCCGGAACTTCGTAGGCTTCCGCCCGGCTGATTCTCCTCGGAAGAGTGTGAACTGCCTTCCGTGTCAGCAGAGCCCCCGACTTTTTCTTTCCTGCTCCGATACTCATCCGCTTCCCGGGAAACAGAACTCCGATATGTCTGTTCCCATTGATAAAGCCCGGAATGATGCGGTGAAGAATCAGGTGAAGAGGATATACACACTTATCGGGATTTCCCGGATCCGGGACTGACTTCAGGCTTTCCCGATATATTCCCCGGCTTCCCGAAAAAATATCGGGAAGCAAAGCCTCCGGCAACTCCTCTGCCGCTTCGTTGTCCCGAATCGCCGGAATATGTCTCTGACGCGCTGTCTGCCTATCTTTTCTATGTTCGGCTGTTTCGCCGGTGTATTTTTTTTGCATGATACACTGCAGCATGAATAAAAATTATTTTCAATAGTCTTCTCTGATGTCAGACTGTCTGAACGCACAAACAGGATATTGATAGAACTTCTTGAAAATGCTATACTGAGCCGTTT
>DYRC01000308.1 GCA_020718925.1 Desulfonema limicola | reverse complement strand
TATTGCTTTAAGATCCGTCGGTGCCGGAGGCGGTGTAGGGTCAGCCGCAAATCCATTCATTGTAAATCCGAGTATAGCGCAAACAGCAATGGTCATAAATACTTTTTTCATGATTTTTCTCCTTTGGTGAACAGCAATTTTTTTTGAGACATAAGCCCCATCTTAACGATAATATCGTTCAAGACGCTTAATTATAAAGCAAGGGCTGTGCCAGACATATAACAATCTTATTTTAAAAGAAATTGTTTTAATCTGACAGTTATCTTCTCAATCTTTGGTTACAAGTCTTGCACTTTGTGTTACGTTTTTTTCACTCATCTTCGTCAAATTGGGCAAGCGCTCTTTCAACCACCGTACCTTTGAGCAACTGCCCCAGAACATCCGCAACGCTTTTACCGCCGAGAATCGCCAAAGGCGACATGCTTTCTGCCATCCGTTCTGCCAATGCTTTATCTGCAAAAGACTGCAAAGCGGCGATCAGACGCGGAGAAACCGCTCCGGCTTTATTCACCACCGCTTCGACTTCTGCTTTAATCTCTTCAATACGCTGATTCAACTGCTGCTGCGTAATGCCGAGTTTCAAATCATACTGAGCTTTTTCGCGGGAAAGTTCTGCCGCATCAATTTTATTCAGCGATTCCTGTTCAGATAATCTGGCTTCAAGCTTCTTTCGCTCAACTTCGGTTTCAGATTCAAGTCTGACCAGATTCAATTCCGATTGCTTGATGGCAGTAACAATTTCCAGATTCAGCATCAATTGTTCTGTGGCAGATGCGGTTTGGGCAATTTTTTGCTTAATTGCTTCTTTTTGTTCGGTAATTGCCTGATTCCGCTTCTGAGTTTCAAGTTCAAGGGTTTCCTGAACTGTCGTATGCTGCGCTTCCGTCAGCAGCTCGCCGATGGTGTCGTCCAAAATTGCCACGTTCAGGATTTCCACATCATAAATCCGCATCCCGTTTTCGGAAAACAGACGCCCGGTTCGTTTGCCGTCTTCGCCGGACACGCCCAAAATCGTATCCCGGATAATGGAAATAGCATTGGCGTAAAAGCTTTCAATACTGTATTGCTTGCTCGTATTCCGCAGAATGGAACGCAGGTGATCGGTTAGGAATTTGACATAATTTTCCACATTGAACCACTGCTTGGGATCGCCTTCAAAATTCACGCGGTATGACAGCAGAATCTCAACAGGACAAAGATCACGGGTTTCCACCTGCACAATATCCGATACTTTATTATGCAGAACGCGCAAATACACGGTTTTCATCAGATTCGCATCGCTTTTGGGCGTTCCGGTGGACAATTCGACAGTTTCAAGAATTTCATCGTATTCCAGCAGATAGCTTCCGGGTCCCACAATGACCTTCCGTTCGTCGGTTTTGCTGACTACCAGAACCGCATAGCCTGTCCAAGCGTTGACAGATACTGCGCCTTCGTATTTGGTATCCAGCGTAATGGTGCGCGGCGCTGTAAAGCCCTGTTTCCTATTGAACTTATCGCCTGCAAATTCCGGGGCAGGGGCTGCGGATCGGGCGATCTGTGCAGCTTCAAGTTGAGCAGGCTGTTCTCTGATAAATTCTTCGCCTTTTTTCTCACGCGCAATTTCCATCAGCCTGCGATTGTATTCAAACGCCTCCTGATTGCCCGGAAACCATATTGCTACCTGCTTGGGATCCAGCACTCGGCGGACTATCACTTCTTTACGCGGATCCGGCAAAAATATCGTAGGTCCCCGTTTGAGCGAAATCTGTCCGCTCAGACGATCCAGAACATATCGCGCTTCTCCGGCAGGAATTGCCACTGCATAATGAACTTCCTGCTCGCCGTAGCTGATAATCGCATGTTCGGGACGGGGAAAATAAATCATCTGGTCTTTTCCGGTGATGAACAGTTCATCGCCGACTTTGTACGATTTGCCGTCTTCCTGATACGGCGCAGTTACTTTGATATATAAGCCGCTGATTTCATTCAATTCAATCGCTTTGAATTTGGATACGCCTGCTTTGGAGACAAAGGTTTCGGTCGGATGAGGAAAAACTACCGCCGGACCCGTGATAAACCGCTTGTTGCCGTCCTCATCCAATAAAATACAATATTCCAGCCGCTCCAGAGTTATCGCATTGCGGACATATTCGCCGTCTTCATTGATCACGACTTCAATGCCGGTCGGCGGAATGTAAAATGAAACATCCGTGCCTTTGATAATAAGCTGCTTGCCCATCGTCAGATCGGGAATTTCCTGAACCGGCGCCGATTCAGCAGATACTTCTCCTGCGGCGGTCTGAGGTTTGATCACGGCTTTGCCCCAATTCGCTTTCGCGCCTTCTTCATCATAGACCCGAACCAGCAGATACTGATTGGAGCGCAGATGATGCCCCTGAAGCACCCGAACCATCTGACCGGGCCAAGGCGCAAATGACACAGGACCCGGAATATTGACCTTGCGTCCGATGTCAAGATCAGGCAGGCTGTTGGCAGTTCCGATACGCGGCATTTTTCCATCCGAAGGCGGATTTTTCAACACGATATACCAGCCTTCAGGCGCAATCGCAAAATTCTGAACCGCCGCCTCCAATTTACACCGTTCAAATCTCTTGGTTTTTTTGTTAAAAATTACCGGCTGGTCTGTATTTGCCAGACTTGTTTTATGCGGTCCCACATAATTGACAATGTTGCCTTTGGTTTCATCCAGAATAAAGGCATATTCATTGGGCGCTAAAATCAGATCCCGTTCATTTCTGCTTCCGTCAGCGGGCATGGCGTTTCTCCTTATGTTAAAAGATCAGGCAAAATGGATATTATATCAAATCTGAATCATCACACGGCAATAAATTGCCGCGCTATTATGAGTTGTCCCTACGGGACATATCCGAGTTCCGTAGGAACGGCACATAATAGCCCGGAAATTTATTTCCGGGAAAGAAAGAATATCTTTGTTTCAAATTTTTTTCAACACCTATTGACATCTGAATAAGAACTATGCTTGATTTTTAAGCGGTATTTGTGCATATTCAGCGCAGAAAAATGAAAGGATGATTCCATGAGACTGATTCGTTTCGGAGAAAAAGGACAAGAAAAGCCCGGACTGTTCAAAGACGGGCGGATTGTGAATTTACAGGCTCATTTTCCAAATATTCCCGACATCGGGCAGAGCTTTTTTCAGGACGGCTGGCTTGAAAAAATTGCAGAAATTGATGATCCGGGGCAGGAAATGACGATACGTCTGGGTGCGCCGATAGCGGCTCCGTCCAAGATTATCTGCCTTGGCAAAAATTATATGGAACACGCCAAAGAAGGCGGCTTTGATGTGCCGAAACAGCCCTTGTTATTCTGCAAAACGGTCAATACCGTGAACGGTCCTTATGATTCGGTACTGATGCCGAAAAGCAGCGGCAAAATTGACTGGGAAGTGGAGTTGGCGGTGGTTATCGGCAGGGAAGGCAAGCGGATAAAAAAAGAACACGCATTTGATTATATTACCGGATATATGGTGATGAATGACGTATCTGCCAGAGAAGCACAGTTTGCAGACTCTCAATGGTTTCGGGGAAAATCCTTTGACGGATTTGCGCCGATGGGTCCGGCTATTGTTACCAAAGACGAAATCCCGGATATTCAGAATCTCAGACTGACCGCGCTGGTGGATGGCGAAATCATGCAGGATGGCAATACCCGCGATATGATTTTCGATGTTGCGACATTGATTGAAAATATCAGCCAAGATATGACCCTGATTCCGGGAGACATTATTTCTACGGGAACGCCATCAGGCGTGGGCATTTTCAGAAATCCGCCGATTTTATTGAAACCCGGACAAGTTGTTGAATGCCGGATTGAGGGGATCGGGGCGATTGTGAATCGGTTTGTGTGAAATATGGCGGAATCAGACATTAACAGAGAAATCTCCTCTTTGTTTTGAAGAGGGGATGGACTCTGCGGTCGCCGTGTTCAGTAGGGGCAATCCCCTGTGATTGCCCTGCTGCTGCGTGGGTAAGTGGGTAAGTGGGTAAGCACAGGGGATTGCCCTGCTGCAAGGGTAAGCACAGGGGCTTACCCCTACCAGATTGCCGGAAAATATATGATCGGGTATTTATTATAGAATCGGTATGAAATTTGTCAACGGATTTTGAATCAGGATTGAAGGATTTTTTAAGGATTGAAGGATGATTTAACCCGCTGACGCCCGTGCTTCTGAGTGGCGGGCGTCAGCGAGTCATGTTTTAAGTTCCTGACGGTCTCAACTCCGCCACTTTCTGCAAAATATAGCCCAATTCCTCAAGACCGATTTTACCATCGCCGTTCACATCCGCGTTCAGATTGACATATCCGACCGGAATCCCGGCAAGAATCCGCAACACAAGCATCGCGTCATCAAGATCAACCTTGCCGTTCCCGTTCACATCTCCGGGGATGCAGGTTTCAGGCGTGCAGGGTATTGT
Organism: Desulfonema limicola; assembly: GCA_020718925.1. GTDB lineage: Bacteria > Desulfobacterota > Desulfobacteria > Desulfobacterales > DYRC01 > DYRC01. The sequence goes on along the minus strand of DYRC01000308.1, from coordinate 257 downwards.
GAAGCTGATGTCCTCACCGTAGCCGAGGCTTTCGGGCTGATCCGCCGATGAATCCTGATTCACATTATGTGCATACGCCCTCAGATACCACTTTCCGGGCGGGATGTTTTTAATCGTCCCTGTGAACTTCATGCCCTGATACAGCGGCGTCCGATCCCACATCGCATAAGCCCTGTCTCCGGTTTTCAGCATATCATCACCTGTGAACGGTGCGCTATGCGGCGCATAGATAAAACCGTAAACATTGACCGGAGTTG
>DYRC01000036.1 GCA_020718925.1 Desulfonema limicola | reverse complement strand
TAGAAATTGCGGAAAATGCGATTCATCTGTTGGAAGAAATGGTGTCCGGCATTCAGAAAACCGCAGATTCGGTTGAAGAAATCAGGGATGCCAGCGCGGAGCAGGCAGATGGCATCAGACAGGTCAACCAAGCCATTCAGCAATTGGATCAGGTGATTCAGCAGAATGCGTCTTCGGCGGAGGAAATGGCATCCTCAAGCCGTGATTTTTCTTCTCAGGCGGATCAACTGCTTCAGATTGCCTCATTTTTCAAGCTTTCTCAAAGCGCAAAGGCTTTGGCGCAGGTTATATCCGGCAAAAGTTCTGTTATCCCCAAAGATAAAAAAAAATCAGATGGGGATGATTTTCAGCGATATTAATCGGATATGATTGATTTTTATGACGATCTGCCTGATCGTCAGATCAATCCGCCGAATGGCTTTTTCGATGCCAGCCCTTCAAATGCCTGCTGATTTTCCGGCGCAATGCCGTATTTTGAAAGTAAAGAGCAATTCTGAAGATGGCAGGCTGTTTATCTTATACAGACGCAGGGGGTATCGTCGGCACAGATCGGTGAAACTGTGAGAGTAAAACCGGATACTGTTCCTCACCGGGTTTATTTATATAACTCACCTTACGCAGTTGAATTTTAATAACCCCGAAGGGGTGAAATATGTCATCCCTTCGGGATTCTGTTCTGTAACTGCTTTTCCCCTGTGATTGCCCTGCTGCTGAGTGGGTAAGCACAGGGGCTTACCCCTACATATTGCCGGAAAATATATGATCGGGTACTTAACATAGGGAGCATCCGGATCTGAGGCTTCATGGTTCCCAATACCTCAAAGATCGTGGACTTGTCATGCCACTGCAAGTTTGGATGATTTCGTAGGCGTTGCGAGTTATACAATCCCAAGCTGGGGTACGAGCATTGCAGAGAAATTTCCGAAGCAGACGGCATCATCATTGTCAGAAAAGCTATTGTTTCCGAAAAATTTCATCAAACAATTCTTCAGGCGTTGAAATGGCAGGATTGCGCGCCATCGCATCATCAATCATCTGTTTGGCGTCCGAATATTTATAACCTAACTGAGAGATCAGCACTTCCGATACCGGCTCGGAAAAATTTTTATCCGCCGAAACAGGCTTTTGTGCGGCATTTGGCAGAATAAATTTTTTCATCTTGCCGCATAAGGTGGCAACAATTTTCTGAGCGGTTCTTTCTCCTATGCCTTTGAGTCGTCTGAGAGTATTGATGTCCTGAGATTCAATAGCTGCCGCAATTTCGCTGATGGGAAGCGTGATTGCTTTTACGGCTTTAAGCGGTCCCACATCTTCTACGGAAATAAACTGCTGAAAAAACTCTTTTTCAGATTCAAGATGAAAGCCGATCAGAACAGGCTTTGGCTGGCGTTCGGTCTGCTGATAATAAATATAAAAAGAAATTTCATCTCCGATGGCAGTCTGATTCAGTCCGTCCATCACAATGGCAGGCAGCAGCACTTCGTATCCCACCTGATTTGCAAGCAGCAGAATCCGATCTTCTTCTTTTTTCAGTAATTTGCCTTGAATATAGCCAATCATATCAGCGAAGTATAGCGAAACAATCCGATTAATGCCAGCGCCATTGCATCCGAGGCATGAGAAGGCTTTATAGGAAGGTCTGAGTTCAAAATATGGCGCACTGATTTTTCCAACTGGGCTTTGCTCGCATTCCCGTTTCCGGTGAGAATCTGTTTTGCCTCCCGAACCGATACTTCGCTGACTGCAACATCTGCCTGAGCTCCTGCCAATAAAATCACCCCGGTTACTTTCCCCAGCATCATGCCTGACTTAGGATATTTTTCAACCGAAAAAATATCTTCCACCAGCATCAGGTCAGGCTTTTCCTCTGTCAATACTGCCAGTAATTGAGAATAAATCTTATGCAGACGAGTGGGCAGTGCGGTATGTGCAGGCGTATGAATTGTTCCGAAGGAATACCCATCCACCTTCACTCCGCTTCCCATCACAAGTCCGATGCCTGTTTCGGCAAGTCCCGGATCAATGCCGATAATTTTCGGCATCTTATCTGAGTTTTTGTTTTGCAGCGCGGGCTTCTTCGGAATTGGGGTATTTCTGAACCAATTCCTGCAAAATCAGGCGTCCGTTGGCTTTATCGCCAAGTTCCATAAAAGATAAGCCCTGCTTGAGCAACGCAGCTTTGACCTTGTTGCCTTTGGGATATTTTTCGATGACACTCTGATATTCCAGAATGGCTTTTTCATACCATTTCTGCCGAAAATAACTTTCACCGACCCAAAACTGTGCGCTGTCTGCCCATTTGGATCTGGGATAGTTTTTCACCAATTTCTGAAATCCGTCTCTTGCTGCTTCAAAGTCTGCTTTGTCAAAAGCTTCTTTTGCAAAGTTATAGAGTTCTTCATCCGAAAGCGCGTTTTTATCCGGCTGAGTTCCTGCAGACGGTGTAGGACGGGCAATTGTCGGTGCCGGTCTTGCTCCCGGATCAGATTCAGGCGCGGTTGTCGGCGGACGAAGATCCTGTTTTCTTTTTTCAGCTTCTTCTATTGCGTTGATTCTCTGATTAAGCGCATAAGCGGTTTCATCAATTTTACCGCCGATCATCTGAATATCGCTGCTCATCTTATCAAGTCTGGCTTGAAGTCCTGCGGATTGGCTCTTGATCTCCATATCCTTTTCTTCCAGAACTCGTTCCACACGGGTCTTCATCTGATCTTTGTCTTTCTCAGAAGCCACTGTGCGCTGCTGAAGGTCCATATTCCGCTGTTCCAGCGCGATAATCCGATCTCTTAAAATCAATACATCCTGCTGGGAAGCGCAGCCGATGATCGCAACTGAAACGGATAATAAGAATAAAGTATAGAATTTCATGGCTGTTATGTACCAAAATTTATGATGTGGAAGATTTAAAGCGAATATTGCCCGCAATATTACAGGCAATATTCGCAACACCCGATCCTGCAAAATTCAAAACAACAAAATTTATTGCAGAACAAAATGAGCGCGTCTGTTTTTCGACCACGCTGCCTCGTTATGACCCGGATCCAACGCACGCTCTTTGCCGAAGCTGACCGTATTCATCCGGGATCCGGAAATCCCTGAATTGATCAGGAACTTCTTTACGCTGTCTGCGCGTTTCTGACCCAGCGCCATATTGTACTCGCTGGTACCGCGTTCATCGCAATGTCCCTCAATCGTTACCGCTGCATTTGCATTGCTTCTCAGAAATTCTGCTTTGAACTTCAGGATTTCCTGAGCGCGGGCATCAAGTGCTGAACTGTCATAGGCAAAAGTAACATCTTCATTGACGAATCTGTCTGCTGCCGCACCGCGCATGGTATCTCCGGTTCCGGTTCCGCCTATTCCGCTATCACTACCTGTGCCTTTTTTAGGATCTTTGCCGATAGTTCTGCCGGTATCCCCTCCGCCCTGAGTCAGAGCCGCATCACTTTTGACTGCTTTTTTGGAACATGCAGCCGTCATCAGCAAACCCGGAACAATCAGCACCAATGCCAATACCATCATCAACCTTCTTTTCATCTCTTCTCCTTTCAACCTCTAATAATTTATTAATTTAATTGCGGACGACTCTGGCAGACCATTTCGGACTTGTCTGTTCTCCGGGTAGAGAAACCAGCCGCCGCTGATCTGTGCCATACGCCGTCATCACATAAATTCTGTTACTGCCTTCCCTGCTCGAAGCATACGCAATCATGCTTCCATCCGGTGCCCATGACGGATATTCATTTCTGCCGGAATTATACGTCAATTGTGCCGTACCACCGCCGCCGACTCCGATAACACAGATATTGATCTGACCACCGCTTATCGAAGAATACGCTATTTTATCACCTTTCGGAGACCAACTCGGCTGCGTATTGTATTTTCCCTCAAAGGTTATCCGATCTGCCCGTCCCGAATCCGTATCCCCGATATAAATCTGAGGACTTCCGGCTCTGTCTGACACAAATGCAAAGCGATGTCCATCCGGCGAAAATGAGGGAGAAACATCAATTCCGGGACTGTTGGTTATCTTTTTAATAATTTTCCCCGCTCCGGTCAACAAATAAATTTCCTGAGAGCCTCCGAGTGACAGTGTCGCCGCCAGCATAAACTTGCCCGGAACCCAGTCCGGAGTAATGTTCATGTTGCTTTCAGACGATATGCTTCCCCCGCCGCCGACCATGTTTTTAATAAAAATAACCGGTTTGCTTTTCATATAAGATGTGTAGGCGATCCAATTTCCGTCAGGAGACAATGCCGGAGTCATACTGATGCTTCGGTGATTGGTGATTTGCTGAGGATTTCCGCCATCAAAATCAGACATATAAATTTCTTTGAATCCGGTGCCGGTGGAGACAAAACAAATCTGGCTGTCAAAAATCCCCCAGTTGCCGGTCAGGGCAAAAATAATTTCGCTTGCAAACCGCCTGACCATCTTTTGCAGATCATTGACATGCCCCTTGTAGCGCTTTCCGACCAAGAGATTTCCTTTGAAGGTATCATACGCCCGCAAATCCATCTGAAGGGTATCGCCCTGCATCTGGGTCTGCCCCGTAACCAGAATTTCCGCGCCTATCGCTGTCCAATTCCGATAATTCACCACACCCGGATTGAAATTTTTCGGGTCTTCCAAAAATGAGACACGATCCAACAGCTTGAAAAATCCGGTAAAATCAAGTGTGCTGCCCAGTATATCCGCGCCTTTTTTTGCGATAGCGTCTTCTCCGGCAGCCGATGCGTTAAACGCCGGAATCGCAATCGGAATCTTTCTCATATTCGGATTGCTGATATTAATATTTATCTCAGCCGAACATACCATCGGCAGGAACAGCGTCAGAAACACTATAAAAAAAGAATTACGAGAGTTCATCATAAAAACTACCTTGTATTTACTCCTTTCGGTGTGAAGTATAATACGATTGTATCATCCGATAAGCCCCTGGGAAGCGGCGGCAGCGGATTGGATTTTCTCACCGCTTTATCCGCAGATTCATCCAGATACTTATTTCCCGATCTTTGTTTGAACCATACTTCTCTGATTTCACCATTTGATGATATTTTGACCGCAACCACAGATTGCAGATTTTTCTGCAAACCCGCGAGCGATTCTGAAAATGCCCAGTTTTTTTCAATCAAAGACGCAACCTGCATGATATATGCGTCTGAAACATAATCACCGCGTCCCCCGCCTCCGCCTGTGCCTCCGGCAATGCCTATGGGAGAACCGCCTGTCGGCTCATCCTCATCCGACGAAGGCTCCGAATCCCTGACCGTGCTTTCAAGTTCTTTCAGCCGACCGACCTTCTTTTTAATCCTATCCAGCGCATTCTGCAAGTTTTTCTGCGCTTTTTTATCTATCTCTTCGGTTTTTTTAGGTTTTTCTATCGGCTTAACAATTTCCTTGGGTTTCGGTATCTCTTTGGGCTTTTCCGTCACCGGTTTTTTCGGCGCAATTGAAATATCCGCATCTTCCGGTTTTTCATGAACCGGTTCAGGCTTTGATGTTTCTTTGGGCTTCTCCGTCTCCGGCGGAATCTGAGGCTTTTCCGGCTCCTTCACTACCGGCTCCGGTTTTTTGGGTTCCGGCGCGGGTTTTACCGCTTTCACCGGACTCAGTTTTTCTGCTTTCGGCGGCGGTCCCGGAATCAGATCAACGGACACCACAGGACCGAAAGACATCTCAGAAATTCTTTTTCCCGGAAACATATCCGGCAAAAAAAGCATTGCCGCAATAATTAACACATGACAAACGCCGGATACAACAAAAAACAGAAATACCGCCGTCTGATTGCCCTGCCTGTCAGGAAACCAATACTCATCATCCTCGTGCATATACCGTTCCTCAACTATGCGCTTTCTGAGGTTTGCCTTTTTCCTTCTTGGTTTCTTCTGCCGGTTCCGTAATCATTCCGAGCTTTTCAACCCCGGCGCCTCTGATTTCAGCCAGTATCTGCACGGCTGTTCCGTAAGAAACGCTTTTATCTGCCTTGAAATATACCGTCCGATCCGGACGATTTTCCAAAATTTTGGACAGTTTTATTTTCAGTTCCTCTGCGGGAACGGCTGTTTCATTTATAAACACTTTGCTGTCTTTGTCAACCGTAATCACCAGATGCTCAACATTATCTGTGGAAAGAGGTTTGGACGTAGCTTTAGGCAGGGACACATCTAAGCCCTGTACCATCATCGGCGCGGATACCATAAAAATAATCAGCAAAACCAGCATCACGTCCACAAACGGCGTTACGTTGATTTCCGACATCAACTGATCACTGTTAGTTCCCATTGCCATAATTATGCATTCCCCTTTGCTGCCAGAATATCCCGCTCAATGATATTGAGAAAATCTGCTGAAAAACTTTGAAGCTCAGATTCAATATAGCGGATTTTCTGCATAAAATAGTTAAATGCAATCACCGCAGGAATTGCCACCGCCAATCCGGCAGCCGTTGCGACCAGAGCTTCGGATATGCCGGGCGCAACTGCGGCAAGGCTTGCCGAGCCTTTGAGTCCGATGCTGTGAAACGATCCCATGATGCCCCACACCGTCCCGAACAACCCGATAAACGGCGTGGTATTGCCCGTAGTTGCCAAAAACGGAACCATCTGCGTCATCTGCGTGATTTCGGTATTGATTGCCCGGCGAAGCGCACGTTTGACATTATCCATCCCGGCAAAGCCCGATGCCGTGCCTTCGGCAGCCTGCGTTGATTTTTTAAGCTCGACGTATGCCAGGCTGAAAATTCTTGCAATAGGGCTGCCTTCGAGTTCTTTGGCTTCTTTAAAGGCGACGGACAAATCCCGACTCTCCCAGAACACTTCCAGAAAAAAATCCGATTCCCTGTACGCCCGGCGGATATAAAAAAATTTGATCAGAATGATTGACCATGACGATACGGAAAAAAACAGCAACACCAGCATGACCATCTGCACGGTCAGCGTGGCATTTATAATGATGTGGATAATATCAATATCACCGGAAAACATCAGACTTCCGATTCCCCCCTTATTCCGATTGCGCTTTTCGGCAAAATTCGCTATGAATATTTTACTGCCTCTGATTTTAACGTTTTACCATATACGAACTTACAGGCAGTGTCAAGAAATGTTTCTAACCTAAACCTAACGGAGCATATTATGAAATCTGTTGCAAACCTGCTGTTTGAAGCCGGAATACTGAAAAACCTTCCCCGATCCGGTTATCATTTTTTAGGCGCGGGAAAAGAATCGGTTGCCGAGCATTCGTTTATCACCACATTCATTGCTTATGTCATGTCTCAGACAGAAACGCAAGCAGATTCACAGAAGCTGATCACGATGTGCCTTGTCCATGATCTGCCTGAAGCCCGGATCGGCGATCTCAATTATGTGCATAAACGCTATGTAACGCCGGATGAAGCGGGCGCGGTAAAAGACATGACCGCAGAAATTCCCTTCGGCGCCTCGCTGAGTGCGCTGATTGAAGAATTTAACGCGGGAGAGACCCTTGAATCAAAATTGGCGCATGACGCGGATCAGATTGCGTTTATTCTTGATCTCAAAGCCTTGTCTGATATTGGCTATACGCCGCCACAGAAATGGATGCCGTCAATCTTAACGCGTCTGAAAACCGACCTAGGCAAATCGCTTGCCCAAACAATTCTCAATACAGACAGCGACAGTTGGTGGCTGAAGAAACTCACAGATTGACGAAAAAATCGTTTTAATAAGAAAAAACATTGCAAAAAATCATAAAACAGGGGAAAACAGAAATATCAGGATTTTTTTTGTGCTGTTCTATCTTGTTTTTACGGCAGGTTAATGTACGCTTTATACCGATTTATAACGTCAGTGATGTTTATGCCGGTTTCATGGATCGGGCAGTATGTCCGTAATGACCGGATGCGCCAGAGGTTGGGAATTTATTCCGAATCGCTTTCAAACGCACCTAACCCCCCTGCCCCCTTCCCTGAAAGGGAAGGGGGAGACATCATCAGTACTCCCCTCTCCGTTTCGGGGAGGGGTTGGGGGAGGGGTGCTTTGATAGCGAATCGGTATTATTCCGAATCGCTGATACGCCAGATTTCCGGCAGCCCCCGGATTTGGATTCACGCGGTATCTGTCGGAGAAGTCGGCGTAGCAACGGCTGTTATCCATGCCTTGAAAACAATGATGCCGGATTGTGCCATTGTTCTTTCCACCACGACGATGCAAGGTCAGAATTGCGCCCGGCATAAGTTGGGCAGCATGGCAGTCTGTATATACGCGCCGCTTGATTTTCCGCAAGCTGTCCGTAGAGCCTTGTCTGCTATCCGCCCGGATATGATGATCTTTCTTGAAACTGAAATCTGGCCCAATTGGCTCACAGAATGCCGAAGGCGGGGAATTAAAACCGCTCTGATGAATGGCAGAATTTCTGTCCGATCCATCAGGAAATATCTGAAAATCAAGTCTTTGCTCACGGAAGTATTCGGCGGAATAGACCTGTTCAGCATGATTGGCGAAGAAGACGCAAAGCGTATTCGGCTGCTGGGCGCACCGGCTGAAAAAATTGTAATCAACGGCAATGCCAAGTATGAATTGCTGATCGGATCGGAAGATGGCAGCATTCCTGAAAAAATGGCGCGGGTGTATCATGTCTGCGGACAGCCGGTTTTTGTTGCGGGAAGCACCCGGAACCATGAAGAAGAAATTATTCTGGAAGTATACCGGGAAATTCTGCGAGTTTTTCCTGATACACTGCTGATTATCGCACCCCGGCATGTGGAAAGATCGGATCGGATCGGAAAGCTGATACTTCAGCATGGATTTGCCTGTCAATTCAGAACTCAGTTGAATCAGACGCCGCGAACCGCGCCGATAGTGATTCTGAATACAATTGGCGAATTACAGGCAGTTTACAGCATTGCGTCTGTTGTTTTCTGCGGGGGAAGCCTTGTGCCGCTGGGCGGTCAGAATATCATGGAGCCTGCTGTCTGGGAAAAACCCGTGTTTTACGGTCCGTCCACCGAAGATTTTCAGGATGCCCGTCTGCTGCTGGAAAAACACGGCGGCGGCGTGATGGTAAAAGATGGGCATGATTTGGCGCAAAAAATTATTTATTATCTTTCGCACCCTGAAAAAGCGGTCATGATCGGTAAGTGTGCAAAGCAGGCACTGCTGCATCAGAAAGGCGCGGCTGCCCGTCATGTCAAAGCAATCTGCCATCTGACAGAGTTGCAAAAGAGCAAACTTTATTGACAAGGCTGGCGGTTCAATGTATTTTGGAATAAAATTCCTTTTTAAAGGAGCATTTTTATAAATGCCTGAGCTTATTCCGGTTTTATCAAAAAAAACAATTGAAGAGCAGATTGTCGGGATTGCCCGCAGAATCTCTGATGATTATCAGGGATGCGAATTGGTGCTGGTCGGCGTTCTCAAAGGTGCGTTTATTTTTTTATCCGATCTTGTCCGACATCTCACTATTCCGGTGAAAATAGATTTTATCCGGGCAGCCAGTTACGGCTCCGGTATGTCCTCGTCAGGCGATCTCCGACTATCCGCAGATACAGAGATTGACGTGAAGGGAAAAGATGTCCTGATTGTGGAAGATATTGCCGATACAGGGCTGACGCTGGAATCTCTGAAAAAACATATAACGTCATTGGGAGCAAAAACAGTAAAAATCTGCGCCCTGATTGACAAACAGGAGCGCAGGCAGACATCCGTCAGTATTGATTATGCCTGCTGCAAGGTGGAAAAAGGGTTTCTTGTGGGTTATGGGCTTGATTATGCGGAAAATTACAGAGAATTGCCGGAAGTATATCACTTGAAACTATAACCGGTGAGGAAGTATTATGATTAGCACCTGTGAAAAATGCAAAACCAGATTCAAACTGGATGAAACTCAGTTGAAGGTTACCGGCTCCAAAGTCCGATGCCCGAAATGCAAAGATGTTTTTATAGCCTATCCGCCATCATCATCTCCCGGGCAGGCAGATGCTAAGGCGATGCCGAAGTCTCCGCCGGTTAAAAAAGCTCAGGAAGACGATTTCGATATATCCGATATTGAAAAGGCGTTAAGTGCTGATGTATCGCCTAAAAAAAACAAAGAAGCGGCGGAAGATCTGTCTTTTGAACTGGATTTGGATATGGGGCTTGATGAAGCGTCAAAAGCGCCGTCCGAAAAAGAAAATGATATGTCGTTTGATTTGGACTTGGACATGGACCTTCTCGGAGGATCTGAAAAGCCCAAAGGAGAAGATTTATCTGATTTGGATGATCTTTTCGGAGATGACAGCAAATCCGCTGCCCCCAAGCCGGAAAAACCGAAAACGGAAAAAATCCCCGAAGACCTGAGTCTGCTTCCGGATCCGGGAAGTAATGCGCCTGAAGCGGATGTGGAATTTGAAGAAACAGATGAGTTTGCCAAATACGGAACTCTCGAATTTAATGTCAAGGATATGTATAAGACGCTGGGGATAGAGATGGACTCCGGCGCGGACGCCGAAGCAAAGAAGGCGGAAATGGCTGGCGATAAAAAAGAGCCGGTATCTGAACAACCCGCCGATCTGGATTTGTCCGATCTGGATGAAATGCTGGGAATAGATGAAGAGCAGCCTCCGGCCAAGCCTAAGAAAGACACTGAACCCGACGATGATATAGAATTTGATTTATCAGGATTGGATGATGCGCTTGAAAACGGAAAACAGTCGTCTTCGGCAGCTGTGGCTATTGAAGATGATCAGGGTTCCTATGGCTCGGCAACAGAGGTGTTTGACATTAATTCGGTTTTAGACGGAGACGCGTCAAAAGCGGTAAAAGAAGGAAAGAAGGAATCTCAAATCCGTGATCTTGATGAGAATGAAGATATGGATTTGGAGCTTGATCTTGAAGAAGAGAAACCCTCTGCCAAAGCAGAGGAGCCGGAACTTGATCTGAGTCTTGATCTTGACGTGCCTCAATCTGAAAAAGCAGAGGAAGAAGACTTTGATCTGAGTCTTGAGCTTGAGGATGAAAAACCGTCCGCCAAAGTCGAAGAGCCGGAACTTGATCTGAGTCTTGACCTTGACGAACATCCATCTGAAAAAGCGGATGAAAAACCGGGGATTGCCCCTAAGCCCTCTGTCAAAGAAGATGCTGAAGAGCCGGAACTTGATCTGAGTCTTGATCTTGATGAACCTCAATCCGAAAAAGCAGATGAAGAAAACTTTGATCTGGCGCTTGAGCTTGACGATGAAAAAACGTCCGCCAACGCCGAAGAGCCGGAACTCGATCTGAGTCTTGATCTTGACGAACCCCAATCCGAAAAAGCAGAAGAAAAAAGCGTTGAGCCGGAGCTTGAACTTGACGATAAAAAAGCGGCGGCTGACGAACTTGATCTTGATTTGGGTTCGGATGCAATGCCTGCCAACCCCGAAGAGCCGGATTTTGATCTGAATCTTGATCTTGACGAGCCTCAATCCGAAAAAGCGGAAGAGGACAGCTTTGATCTGGGGCTTGAACTTGATGAGAAAAAGCCGCCTGCCGATGACCTTGATCTTGACTTGGGTTCGGATGTAATGCCCATCAAAGCTGAAGAACCGGAACTTGATCTGAGTCTTGAGCTTGGCGCGTCTCAACCTGAAAAAGAAGAAGAAAGCTTTGATTTGGGGCTTGAACTTGACGAGAAAGAGTCGCCTGATGATGAACTTAATCTTGACTTGGATGAAACGCCGACCAAAGCTGAAGCACCGGAGATGGATTTAAGCCTTGATCTTGACGAGCCTCAATCTGAAAAAGCAGATGATGATATAACATTTGAACCGGTGGCGGAAAAAGAAGACCCGGAGTTTGATTTAGGTCTTGAGCTTGACGAGCCTCAATCCGGAAAATCGGACGATCAGGATCTTGATATAACGATTGAGCCTGAATTGAGTAAAGCAGATGCGGATGACCTCGATCTTGAACTGAGTTTGGAACCCGAAGATGCTTCGCCCAAAGACGCAGAACAGGAATTTGATCTTGATTTAAGCATTGCCGGCGATGAAAAAGACCTTGATATGACTCTGGAAGAGCCTCAGCCTGATGAATCTCCTGAAGAAGAATTTAATCTCGAATTGGATTCGGAAACTGACGCAAAGCCTGAGGCTGAGAAAGCATCCGCCGAAGAAGAATTTGATCTTGATTTGGATTTGGAAGATGCAAAAGATAAACCGTCAGCGTCAAAACCCAAAGCAGTCATAGAAACCAAGCCAGCAAAAGTTTCCGAAGATAAAACAGAAGTGTTTGATCTTGAACTTGATTTGGAGATGGAGGGAGAAACACCGCCCAAAAAGCCTGCTCATAAGGTTGCTCTGGCTGAAAAACCTGCAAAAGTTTCCGAAGATAAAACAGAGGTGTTTGATCTTGACCTTGATTTGGATTCAGATGGAGAAGCTGCTCCGGCAAAACCGGCTGCGGGTAAGGCTTCTGCTGAATCAGAAGTGTTTGATCTTGACCTTGATATGGATTCAGACGGAGAAGCTGCTCCGGCAAAACCGGCTGCGGGTAAGTCTTCTGCTGAGTCAGAGGTGTTTGATCTTGATCTGGATATGGAAAGCGAATCACCGCCTGAGTCAAAGCCTTTAGTTCAGAAAAAAGCCGACCCCAAAGAACCGGAAGAATTGGATTTTGAAATGGAGTCCGACTCTGCACCCGAAGAAAAATCGGAGGAGGATTTCGGATTCAATTTTGACGGAGAACATGACGGAGAGTTTGAAGACAGCGGGGCTCCGTTAACAGCCGCTGCTGCCACTCCCTTGAAAGAGAAAGAGGTCAGCGAACAAAGCACGGCGTTTAACATGGGTATCCCCGCAGAAGACGTCGGTTCTCACATTGATGATAAACCACCGGTTGTTGAAGATAAAAAACCGGCAGGAAAGAAAAAAATCAAATGGCAGATGGCTGTGGCAGCCGCAATAGTCGCTGTGGTGCTTGGCGGCGGACTTGTCTCTCAGTTTTTTGATTTGTCTCAGATTCCTTTTGTCGGCGGACTGGTTGCATCCAAGCCCGGGGCAGTGGTTCCGATAGAAACAACGATAACGGGCGGTTTTATGAAAAACACCGGAGAGGGAACGCTGTTTGTCATCAGAGGCGAAGTTAAAAACGAATATTCCAAGCCCAGAGATGCGATTCGGATAAGAGGAAAGCTTTTTACGCCGGGGAAAAAGCTCGCCATGACAGAAACCGCGTTTGCGGGCAACATCCTTTCGGATGCGGAACTTGGCGAATTAAGTTTGGCGGATATCAAAAAGAAGCTTGGCAACCGAGCGGGGCAGAATAATTCAAACATCAAGGTCATGCCTGAGAAAAAGCTGTCTTTTATGATCGTATTTTCCAAGCTGCCGGAAAATTTGGACGAATTTACGGTGGAAGTGGCAGATTCATCTCCATCCAAGTAAAAAAAACAGGAAAGATCATCATGATACCCGAAGATTTTCCCGAAGATATTCAGCCGCATCTTATCCCCCAAGCCAAGGGGGAGTTGATCTATCGCTGTCTGGGGTGCGGCTCTGAATTCGGCATTGAAAAACTGCTTTACACCTGCCCGGACTGCGGCGAGGTGCTGCTGATTTATGATAAGCATTCTGAACGGCTCAGACAGATTTCCGGAGCATTGTGGCGCCGGATTTTTGACTATCGGAAAATGCTGAAAATCCCGGCATTAAAAGGCATTTATCGCTACCATGAATTTATCGGAACCGTCATTCCTCTGTCCTCGGTGGTCTGGCTGGGCGAAGGTCATACGCCGATGGTGGAAGCCAATGCGTTTATGCAGGATAAAGCAAATATCCGATTTTTCTTTAAAAATGACGGGCAGAATCCCAGCGCGTCCTTCAAAGATCGCGGCATGGCAAGCGCGATGAGCTATATCCGTTTTCTGATTGAAAAAGGCTATGCGTCCGAAATTTTAGCCATCTGCGCTTCTACCGGCGATACCTCTGCTGCGGCTGCGTTATATGCCTCGTATCTGCCCAATATCAAATCTGCGGTGCTGCTGCCGCATAAAAAAGTAACGCCTCAGCAATTGTCTCAGCCCTTGGGAAGCGGCGCGAAAGTCTTTGAAATTCCCGGCGTGTTTGACGACTGCATGAAAGTAGTCGAATCACTTGCGGATACTTACAATGTGGCGCTGCTCAATTCCAAAAATGCGTGGCGGATTCTGGGGCAGGAATCATACTCTTATGAAATTGCTCAGGATTTCGATTATGACATGAGCAATAAAGTTGTGGTCGTGCCGATTGGCAATGCGGGAAATATCACCGCAGTCATGAGCGGTTTTCTGAAATTTTACGATACCGGCATTATCACTGAATTGCCGAAAATTATCGGTGTGCAGTCTCATCACGCCAATCCGGTATATCTGTATTATCAGCAGGATGCTGGCAGGCGCAAATTCGAGCCGGTAACGGTCAAACCCAGCACCGCGCAGGCGGCGATGATCGGCAATCCGGTGTCTATGCCGCGCGTGATTCATCTGGCAGACGAATATAATAAAAAAGCCGGAAAACAGCGGGTGTTCGTGGTTGAAGTTACGGAGCAGGAAATCATGGACTGGCAACTGACAGCCAACCGCAACGGGCATATTGCCTGTACGCATGGCGGAGAATCTTTAGCAGGGCTTGTCAATGCCGTAAACACGGGCTTTGTGAATCAGGATGAAACTGCGGTGGTGGATTCCACGGCTCATGCCTTGAAATTTGCGGGTTTTCAGGAAATGTATTTTGAAAACAGATTTCCGCCTGAATTTGAAGTTTCTCCCCGCCCTGAATTGATGAATGCGCCGACGCTGGTTCGCCCCAAAGACCTGACCCATGTTCCCGCGCCCGGAAAGCCGCTTGATGGGGAAGAATTTCAGCAATTTGTGAAGCGCACATCCGAAGAAATCGCATCCGCATTGGCATTGACGCGAAGGTAATTATGAACGTATTGAAATATATTCCGTTTTTTTCTTATCTGCTGATTGCTTACAATATTCTGGCTTATGCGGGAAATGAGCAGTCTGCGTTGAATCTTGTCATTTTCACAAGCACCTTGATTTCAGGCGCAGTGATCAGTCTGAGCGTAGAAAATATTCTGATTATGATCGGCATATTCTGCTTATATTTCGATATTTTGAAATCCACCCGAAACTCTTCGGCATCCATTATCGGTCATGTGCTGTCTATGCTGGTGTTTGTGATATTTCTGATTGAATATATCACGGTAAAGCCTTTGGGAACAGCCTCATTCCTGATTTTAACCATCATGTCCATGACCGATGTGATAGCCGGGTTCACGGTCAGTATTTCTGCGGCGCGGCGGGATATTACGGTGGAACGATAGACGTATGAAAAGACATATCATCTGCCTGATAATTCTGGTAATGTTCAACAGCGCATGTCTTGAAAAGAAAAAAGACGATGCTGCTGCAAATGCCGCGAAAAACAGACCTGTGCCGGTCATGGTTGCTAAGGTTATTGAAAAGACTGTTCCGTCTGAAGTTAAGGCTATCGGAAATGCGGAAGCATACAGCACCGTTGTTATCAAACCCCAAATCGGCGGAATGATTAACAAACAGAGCATTCGGGACGGACAAAGTGTTTCCAAAGGGGAACTTCTGTTCACGATTGATTCGCGTCCGTTTGAAGTCGCGTTGAAAGAGGCAAAAGCAAGGCTGGAACGGGATACGGCATTGCTTTCCAAAGCTGAAGAAGATATGAATCGCTACGGGCGGCTGATAGAAAAAAATGTTATCAGCAAAGAGCAGAATGAGCAGGTTCAAACCAATGTCAGAGCCTTGCAAGCCACCATCAAATTGGACGAAGCGGGCATAGAACGCACCCGCATTGATCTTGACTATACCGGCATAAAATCGCCGATTTCAGGAAAAGTGGGCAGTGTTCTGGTGAATGAGGGAAATGTCGTCAAAGCCAACGATGATCGGACGATTGCGGTAATCAATCAGATTCAGCCGATTTATGTTACGTTTTCTGTGCCTGAACGCTATCTTCCGGGCATTTCGCGTGTGTTATCCCAAGGCAAATCCGAAGTAACCGCGTTTATTGAGGGCGATGAGACAAATCCTGAAAAAGGAGAACTCGCGGCGATTGACAATGCGGTAGATAAAACGACCGGAACAATCAAGGTCAAAGGGCTGTTTGCCAATACAAACAACAGACTTTGGCCCGGGCAGTTTTTGCGGGTAAGTTTGAAGCTTTCAGAGATCAAAGGCGCGTTGATTGTGCCGTCCAAAGCCGTGCAGACAGGCGTGAACGGCGAATTTGTCTATGTGGTGAACCTCAGCCCCTCTCCTGACAGGGGAGGGGTGGTTGATCTCCGACTTGTAAAAACAGGAATGATCATTGACGGACAGACCGTTTTGGAAAAAGGCGTCAATGCGGATGAGCGCGTTGTAACTGACGGTCATGTTTTGCTGACGCCCGGCAGAGCCGTAGAGATAAAAGAATCTCAGAAGGCAGGTTGAGGAATCACGATTCGGATGAAAAATGAATTTATACTTAAAGCTAAAGAGAATCTGAAAGCCGCGGAATTGCTGTTTGAAAACGGACTTTATAACGCATCGGCAAACAGATCATATTATGCGGCATTACATGCGGCGGTTGCCGCTCTCGCAGCTATCGGTATTAAGTCCGAACCGATCAGCCATAAAACAACACAGGCTAATTTTTCTGCCGAACTGATTCAAAGACGCAAAGTTTATCCGAGTCGTCTGAAATCATATCTGACAGATTTACAGGAAATAAGAAACGATGCTGATTACAGACTGATGCAGACTTCCGGAAAAGTTGCGTTGAGACAATTAAAGAAAGCCGATGAGTTTCTGACTCAAATTTTAAAGGAGGTAGAACATGTTCAACTTTAAACAAAAAGAGTTAAGTTATATGCTCTTTGAAAGATTAAAGAAAAAATTTTCCGAAATACAACTGGTCAGCATTACACCGAGTTTTGAAAATCCTGAAGATATATGGGTGAATCTTATTTATCCGAAAGATGAAGACAGATTAATTGAATTATATGAAATGGCGGCAGAAATATCCACCGACATATTGCTGGATTACGGATATTCAATCAGCATCACTTCGGGTGAAGGATTGGAAGTATCCGAACCGGAATTTGTATAATTAAAAATCAGTAATTTCAAAGATTTTTCACCAACGGAGATAAATGACGTTTGCCGCACGAATGACAGATATGGTCTTGCAGGATTCGCCGCATTGCCACGCGCCCATTCGGCAACCGTACAGATCGACAATCTTCCGGCTGCCCGGACGGGCGATATGACCACTCATGCCAGTTGTGTTGCGCCGATTCCGGGATCGACCGGCAAATCCTGCCGCCTGCTGTCCCACGGTGATGAGCAGAGGATAAGATTCTTTGAAACGACTTCATTTGATTGCTGCAAAAACAGCATCCGCAGGCTATAGAATGATTGCAGAGGTTGGTTAAGACCTTGCTTTAGTCCGAAAAAAATCTCCCCTTGACGCAATCTCTCAGATTTGATATGAATCATTAAAAATTGACAAAACAGGTAGTTCTGCAGCATTCGGAACTACCTTATTTTTTTACAGGAGAGACCATGGAGCCGAATGTTGCTGATATTCTGATCGAAGCACTGCCGTACATCCGCCGATTTTCAGGCACGACCATTGTGATTAAATACGGCGGTCATGCAATGGTGGACGAACAACTGAAAGAGGATTTTGCAAGAGATGTTACCCTGCTGAAATTTATCGGATTAAAGCCGGTAGTGGTTCACGGCGGAGGTCCTCAGATCAACACAGTGTTGGATCAGATGGGAATCCGCTCCCAGTTTGTCAGAGGAATGCGCCTGACTGACGCGCCGACCATGGATGTTGTGGAAATGGTCTTGGGTGGCAAAGTCAACAAAGCCATTGTGATGCAAATCAACCGTCAGGGCGGCAAAGCCGTAGGCTTGAGCGGCAAAGACGGCGGACTGATTACCGCCAGAAAAATGCACATTGTTTATCAGGAAGATGAAAACAAGCCGCCGGAAATCATTGATCCGGGCTTGGTCGGCGAAGTAACACAGATTAATCCGGCAATTATCAACACGCTGACCAATCAGGGCTTTATTCCGATTATTGCGCCGGTAGGAGCCGGAGAATCCGGAGAAACCTACAATATCAACGCAGATTTGGTCGCCGCAGCCATAGCCAAGGCTGTAACTGCCAGACGCCTGATTCTGCTGACCGATGTGGACGGCGTTTCGGATACATCGGGAAACCTGATGCCATCGCTGAGTGTCGGCGATATTGATCGGCTGGTGAGAGAGAATATCATTTCCGGCGGAATGATTCCCAAAATTGAGTGCGCCTTGGACGCAGTAAGAAACGGCGTTAAAAAAGCGCATATCATCAACGGCAAGAAACGCCATTCCCTCTTGCTGGAACTGTTCACGGATAAAGGCATCGGGACAGAAGTAATGATATAGTGTTATGTGTTATGTGAAAAGTGTTAAGTGTTATGTGTTATGTATATTTTCTTAACACTTAACACTTAACACTTAACACTTTTCCCTTTCCCCTGCCGCTGCAAGCCGGATTGCCGATAAAATCAGCCCGCCGCCGATGACTTTTGCCCATGTCAGACTTTCATCAAACAGAACATACGCTAAAATTGTTGAGACGATGGGTTCGCCTAAAAGACTTATGGCAATCATGTTGGCACTGAACCATTTCAAAGACCAATTATAGCTGGTATGCCCGATCAGTTGAGGAATCAGTGCCATTGCCCATAAGGCGGAAAATGTCTTCGTGCTGAATCCTGCTATCGGCAAATTCAGGAATAATACGATACTCCAAAGAATTACCGCCGCGCTGCCATAGCACAGCGTGATATATGCAAGTAATGACAGCTTTTGCCGGATGGTTCTGCCCAGCAAAAGATAAATCGCCGCGCACACGCTCCCGATAACCGCCAGTCCATCGCCCAATAACGCGTTGCTTCCGAAAGATATATCGCCGATGCTGATAATAACGCCGCCGATAACGCTGAACAGAATGCCGATCTTGGTCGTCATGCTCATCTTTTCTTTTGTGATAAACGGCGTCAGAATGCCGACCCATAAAGGATTGGTGTTGACCAAGACCACGCTGTTGGCTACGGATGTATATCTGAGCGAAGAAATCCATGTTGCAAAGTGCATGGCTAAAAAAAAGCCGGACAATGCGGCAAGCCTGAGATCAGGCATTGACAGACATCTGAGTTCATCTCTGATGTTGAACCACGCTATCGGAAACAAGACGATGCTTGCCAGTCCTACGCGATACGCCGAAATCACCAGCGCGTCTGCTTCACCGGAAAGTCGGGCAAAAATCGCGCCGCAGGATATGGATATGATTCCGAGTGTTAATGCCAGATACGGATTAAACGGCGGTGTTTCGGCGGTCATTTGGCGTATGCTCATGCGGCTGTTTTCCCTTACCCCTCCCCCGACCCCTCCCCTGAAAGGAGAGGGG
>DYRC01000307.1 GCA_020718925.1 Desulfonema limicola | reverse complement strand
CGTCCTTTTTCAAGACCTCTCAGCACACCTTCATTCATACCCATCTGAATGAGTTCCTGACCGGCAACAGTTTTATCAAGCGGTGTAAGTCTTATCATTTTCTTTATCTCCTCAAGCGTCAGTTTCGGAAAACGGCTCAGAATAGCATTTTCCAAGAGGTCAATCAATACTCTGTTCATACTTTCCGATAACTTCAGAGAATCAATCTCATTTTTCCATTTCGGAACAGCTTCGGGCAGCAGTTTCTTTTTTCCAAGAACTATCGGCTTGAAAACTGTCAGCGGGCTTGCCTTGTCTCCGATTGCTTTCAGACAGTCCGGCAGATACAGGCGGATCAGACGATTCGGAGGCTTGAAATCCGTTATCGGGCAGTTTTTCGGATCGTATTTTTTATCAAGAAAGAGAATAACAGCGACAAACGACGATCCGCCGTCTCCATGTTCATAATATGCTGATATTTCTCTGAACAGCCGCCAACAGATTTTATTAAGTACCCGATCATATATTTTTCGGCAATATCGTAGGGGTAAGCCCCTGTGCTTACCCACTTACCCACTCAGCAACGGGGCAATCCCCTGTGATTACCCACTCAGCAGCAGGGCAATCACTCAGCAGCAGGGCAATCACAGGGGATTGCCCCTACAAAATATCAAAAAAATTGCGGACAGGTACTTATCATCATAGCCCTGAACTTCAAGAAAAATATCCTATCCCCCGCCGTCTGTGCGCCTGAAAAAGCCATCCATACGTTTTTCGGTGCTTTTGACAGTGATGCTTTCAAAGACATATTCGCCTTCAGCCTCAAGTCCTGCCAGTTCAAACAGGCTTGCGGGATGCGCTTTGAACAGTTCGTAGAATAAAGAGTCGGTTTTCATAATATCTCACAATTACTACACTATTTTTTCAGACAGACGGATATACCAAATAACAGATTCGATCAATAATCACTATTTCGCGCATCAGTTTTGCCCGATCAATATGCGGCATTCTCATGCCTTGAACCATCAGTGTTTCCATGTTATTTCTGCCGAACTGTTCCTCAAAATCAGCCGCTTTCTGAATTGCCAGAAAATGAAATTCTTTACGCCTTTCCAATGCCGTGCGAATGTCATCAGAATCTCTGATCTCGCTCATAAACGCCAGCACAAAATCAAGGCATTCAAGAAGCTCATCAGCTTGAGTTATCGGCTTTTCAAAAAAGTGGCACAGAAAATCCAGCTTGTTTTGGCTGAGATCAAGCCGGGCATTCCGTAGCCGGACTTTGACTGTCCATTGAAGATTTTTTTCAACATGCGCGTTGACAATCTCAAGCAATTGCCGATCTGCTTTGTAAGAGATGTTCAGGCGGGAAATAAACCGATAAGCCGCATCTTCAGGCAGGTTTATCACAAGCGCATTGCCATCCGGAAATCGGAGCGCAACCCGGATATGCTCCGAATACAGCAGGTTTGAAACGGCTTGAGCATCGTCTTTGAGAAAATTTTCTTTTTCAAATAGCGGCTCAAGACGGATCCGGGCTGCATCATCTGGGAAAAAAATCAATTCCAGCAGCGGCTCACGCTCGCAATCAGATTCATCGTTAAGAAGAGCCTCAAGTTCCGAAATTTCAGGATTTGAAAAGGTGGAGTTGATATAGCTCAGGACTTGGGGGCTTATAGTCAGCCCGTCTTGGAATATCGCCCTGATTTCCTGAGCTAAAAGAACGTTGTTCATAAGCGTCAATCCACCACAATTTTTTCTTCAGGGACTGACAGTACCTCGCCGATCATCGCGGCATCTGTTACGCCTTTGTGATGCAGATCATTCAGCAGCGGCTCCGCGCTGTTTTTCTCTACGCAAATCAGCAGCCCGCCGGATGTCTGCGGATCAAACAATATATCCTGCACAAAAATATCCGTTGACGACGAAAATTCTACCATTGACTGACGAAATGTCCGATTTTTATATGCCCCGCCCGGCACAAAACCGATCCGGGCATATTCAATGGCTTCGATAATCATGGGAATCTGATTAGCCATCAGCCTGACACTTAAATCTGATCCGATAACCATCTCCGCCAGATGCCCTAAAAGCCCGAATCCGGTAATATCTGTGCAGGCATGAACCGGATATTTCTGCATGACTTCCGCCGCATCCTTATTCAGCGCTGCCATCAGCCGGGTTGCCCTTTCAATCACCTCCGGCGAGGCTAAACCGCCCTTGATGGCTGTATTGACAATGCCTGTGCCTAACGGCTTGGTGAGAATCAGCATATCTCCGGCGTTTAAGTTTCTTTTGGTTAAAACGCGGCTAGGATGAATGAAACCGGTTACCGACAGTCCGTATTTGAGTTCTTTATCTTCAATGCTGTGTCCGCCGATCAGCACCGCGCCTGCTTCTCTGATTTTATCAATGCCGCCTTCCAATATTTGGCGCAGCACCGACATATCCATCGTGTTGACCGGAAACGCCACCAGATTCATGGCAGTTTTGGGTATTCCGCCCATTGCGTAAATATCGCTCAATGCGTTGGCAGCCGCAATCTGACCGAAGGAATACGGGTCATCCACCACCGGCGTAAAAAAATCCACGGTCTGAATAATGGCAATATCATCGCTGATTTTATAAACGCCCGCGTCATCAGCCCGCTCCAATCCGACAATGACATTTTCATCCGTAGGAAATGCCAAGCCGCATAATGCTTTGTCCAGGTCCCCCGGAGCAAGTTTGGAGGCTCAGCCCGCGCCCGAAACCGTTTCCGTAAGACGTAATGATGTGTATTCTTTCATAATGACAATGTAATGGCATTGAGATTATCTGTCAATAGCATGCTTGCGGACTGTTGTCTTCTGACGCCTATCTTCTCCGGAAAGTTCTTTCAATTCCCTTCTGATATTTCCGTTTCCGGGTGCGGTTTTCATCATCTCGTTCCTTTCAAAAAGAGGTTGATTTATGTTTCACAAAGCCGCACCTTTTTTCAGACTGTTTTTTCATCTTACCGGATTCATTCGGTTATTCCGTTTATATTTTTTCGCTCTGAATCACGGGTAAAAAGCAACGATACGCCTTTTACCCGCTTTTTGTTGCGATGAAAACCGTCTGGTTGTTCGTTCGGCTGAATCTATCACATTTTACTACCCCCAAAGTGAAAATTGTGCTATTCAGCATAAGAAATGCAGATTTCAATTTAATATTTTTGGGAATAAACACAATGGCACTCCCTGACAAAAGCAAACGATGTATTCTGATGATATTGGATGGCATCGGAGACCGTTCTTATAAAGAATTGGATTATCAGACGCCGCTTGAAGCCGCGCATACGCCTGTTTTAGACAGACTGGCAGCAAGAGGCGCAAATGGGCTGTACCATCCCGCGCAATCAGGGCGGGCGTTGACCGGTGAAAATGCCCATTTTTCCATGTTCGGATACGATCCATCCGAATTTCCGGGCAGAGGTGCGCTGGAGGCACTGGGCTTGGGCATTGCTATCCGACCTGAAGATGTCGCGGTTATGGCGCGTTTTGCCCATACGGAAGAAAAAGATAACTCCCTGATTCTTCAAAAATCAGCGGTGTCTTTTTTGAAACAGGAAACAGAAGGGTTCATTCAGGCGATTGAAAGTTATGAAACAGACGAAGTTAAATTCCGTTTTCATCAGATTGAAGGACTCACGGGCATTTTGCTGATGAGCGGTCATGTATCTCCGTACATCACAGACACAGATCCGATTACTGCCGGACATTTTTTATCCGAACTCAAGCCTTGGCAGGCTTATGCCCGCGATCCCGCAGCCCTGAATACGGTGAAAGCCCTGAAAAAATATCTGCTGTGGGCGTATGCCCGTCTGAAAGAGCAGCCTGTCAATGCGCTGCTGACTCAGCGAGCCGGACAGATAAAACTGGTTCCTTTTTTCAGGGAACGTTACGGGCTTTGCGGCATTTCTATTGCGTCAGGAAATATTTATCGGGGAATCTGCACATACATCGGAATGGATTTCCGTGCCATGCCGGACAGCAATCACCCCGGAAAAGATATAGCCGAGCGTCTGGTAATGGCGCGGCAACTGCTGGATACTTATGATTTTATTCATGTTCATACCAAAGCCCCGGATATGGCTGCTCATGCCAAAGACCCCATTGCCAAAAAAAATGTTATCGAAGCCTTGGATGCCGGAATCGGAGAAGCGATTGCGCCGATTTTGGATGATCCTGAAGTCTTAGTCATTATTACCGCAGATCATTCCACGCCGAGTTCGGGACCTCTGATTCATTCCGGAGAGCCGGTTCCGCTGACCTTTTGCGGCAAAGGTGTCCGCCGGGATTCGGTGAACAAATTCGATGAAATCAGCGCG
The DNA here is from genome assembly GCA_020718925.1 of Desulfonema limicola. Classification (GTDB taxonomy): domain Bacteria; phylum Desulfobacterota; class Desulfobacteria; order Desulfobacterales; family DYRC01; genus DYRC01. The sequence goes on along the minus strand of DYRC01000307.1, from coordinate 389 downwards.
GCAGGCGGCGCGTTAGGCGGTGTTCGCGGCAAAGAACTGATATATCTGATTTTAAACAATCTGAATCGGGCAAAACTCTGCGGGTTGATGGACACGCCCATAGATCAGGCGTATTGGCCCGGGGATTATGAACCGTTCAGGTTGAAATAACAACGGGTCATCTGAACCAAGATTCTCAGGATTAAGGGATTTCCAAGATTGATAACAATCCGGGCAATCCCGTAAATTCCGGTTCAGACAATCACCCGAGCATGTATCATACTGATATTTGAAACACCCCGCATCCCACCCTAACTCACCTAACCCCCCGGCCCCCTTCCCTGAAAGGGAAGGGGGAGTACTCCCCTCTCCTTTCAGGGGAGGGGCCGGGGGAGGGGTGCTTTATGTAT
>DYRC01000306.1 GCA_020718925.1 Desulfonema limicola | reverse complement strand
TCTGAATCGAAATTTTCAGGATTTAACCGGATTTGAATCAGGATTGAAGGATTTCAGAAGGATGAAAGGATAATTAACCATCCTTCAATCCGTCATCATCCTTTCATCCTGATTCAGAAATTAAGGGTTATCTCAACCCCGCTACTTTTTGCAGAACGTAAATGACTTCTTCTAAGCCGATTCTGTTGTCGTTGTTCACATCCGCATTTACAGATACTTTCGGCGGATTCAGTCCTGCCAGAACCTGCAACCCGGCAATCGCATCGGAAAGATCAACTTTGGTGTCATCATTGATATCTCCCGCGACTTTTGCTGAAACAGACATATAGTAATCCCGATCCGACTTATTCTCAGTTACATTTGAATATACAATACTTGGCGGAATAAATGTACAGCCGCTTTTTGATGGCGTAACCGTACCGCTCCAGCCCGAACTGACCGCTTTGCTGTAAGAACCGTCAAACTCAGTTATAACTGTTTCTCCGGTATTGCCGAAAGTCAGAGTAACTCCGCCGACTCCGTTATAGTCCTTCTGATCCCTCACATACCCCGAAATTGTATAACCTGCTGCAACTCCCGCACCTGTTACCGGAATCGTATTCACGCCTTCGGTTTTATCGGAGGTTACCGTAATTACTCCGCTGTAACTTTGTACAGCAGTCGGTGTGAAAGTTACGGTTACATTCTGAAAACTTCCGGCAGGAATCGGATCGCTTTTCCAGTCAGCTAAAAATCCGGCAGGAGGAATAACATCACTGATATTCAACGGCGCATTGCCCGTGCTGCTGATTTTGAGAATCTTCGTAGCAGTCGAACCTATCACCACATTTCCGAAAGCCATATCACCGCTTAATTCAATCTTCTGAAGCATATTCAAGGGCTTCAGTAAGATATTTTTCGTGGTTATTTTGTCTGCCAAAGTCCCTGCATCATTAAAAGACTCATAACCATTATTTTTGGCAGTCAGCGTGTATGCACCCGGTTTCTGTATAATAGTATAGATTCCGTTCGCATCGCTTAACGCACTTACCAACAAATTTGTGTCCACCTGAACATTGCTGACAGGAGAGCCGGTTACAAAATCCTTTATCACGCCTTTGAGCGTTACCTCCGTACCGGCAAAATTCTGAGATATGGAAAGAGCATAGCTCACCGTTGCCCCGAAAATATTCGGATTGAAATTCTTTACCCTGACATAATAAACGCCGGGTGCCGGACATGTCCACAGAATAAACTCATCCTCGCCCGGAATTCCGTAGTTCACAGGTCCCGCTATCCGATTGACTTTTGTTGCATCATAAAGCTCAAGCATCGGATCGCAGATCGTACCCCGTTTGCCCGCCGTAATTTTATACTTCAACCCGGAAAGAGCATAAAACTTAACCCAATCTTCATCGCCTATCTTATGAAAATTATGAAGCTGCGCCGTATCATTGATGTTGATAGCCTTTGCAGAATCAGCCGTATCGTCATTTTCATAGCTGTCAGAATTCGCATCTGCGCCTGTAGTCTGTGTAACTGTGGTCTGATAAGCATTGGAAAAGAAATTTTTCACATCCTTGGCAAACACCTTTACAACATAAGTTCCCTTCAGGGAAAAATTACCGAAACTGCCTGAATAAACCCCGTCACCACCGGGACCATTAAGCTCAATTGTTATAATATCAGAAGGCAGAAGTATTTTTGAATCATCAATATTCGGTGGCGTGATTTCTGCCCAGACACGGCTGATGCTTCCTTTGCTGCTCAGTATATTTTTGGCAAAAACAGTGGCAGATGTCTGACCGTTAAGCGTCTGCGGTTCGGAAATACTCTGTATCACCGGCTTGCTCACATTAAGCGGATACTGACGACCTACCTCAAAGCTTGACTGAAGAAAATCTTCCGATTCTATGGGAATGCCGTTTCCGTTGGCATCCAACATGGGAGACTGACTGGAGCCTATCATGCCTATTGCATCATTAAACGCATTTTTCAGGTTGTTGCCGATACCCACACTGTTCCAGAATTGATATGAAAAAGAAATATATGAAACATCCCATATAGAAGCTCCCTGAGAAGCTGAACTGCTGGATATGGTTACCCGTTTCTTCCCCGAAGGCGGCTTGAGCGGAAGGCTGCCCTGAGCATCGCGTATAAAAGAACCGGAAAAACAGGCGTCATACACCAATGTTACTCCGCCGGGCATAGTATTCTGCAATATGTTCAGCCAGCTGTTCAGATTAACTGCTGTAACCTTGTCCGTCTGAGTGATAAGAAATGCCCCGTCTTCCCCATGACCTACCATGTATATCAGAAGCTCCGAAGCCGAACCTGCCCATGTCATAATCGCATCAGACAGACTTGCAGACGTTGCCTGCCCGTCAACGCATATTGTAGGCGTACCCGAACATCCCGGAGCAGTGCCGGTATCCGCACTCAGATATTTGATTCTGTCATGGGTGTAGCCTTTTTTGATCAGAACTTCATATCCTCTTTTTGCGGACTCTCTGATTCCATAAGAAATATTCTGCGTACCGGCAGCAGCTCCGTCTCCGGCAACGATGATTGCTTTGGCATTCAGAACAGAAGACCCGGCAGGAAGAAATGATACGGCACTGACCAGTTCACTGCTTTCCGTTTCATTGAATACCCGCAGGATATAATTTCCGGCTATCTGCGGACTCGGAAGTGTTACGGAAAGCGTTGTGCTGCTGATAATTGAGACAGGTTTGACCTCAGTCGGCAATGTCGTAATCAGCAGTCCGTCTTCCCCGCCTGCGATAAGCGCGTTACTTCCGCTTATGGCAAGATCGGAAGGAGATACTCCGGTTATCGAACCGATTATTGCAGGAACAGCCGGATTACTTACATCTATGACCTGTATATCTGAACCTGCTTTCCCATAGGTCGGTTTGGCAAATACATAAACCTTTGTGCCTGATACCACAATACTATCGCCTGTTACAGCGACAGAACCCTTACGCACAGGCGCCGTCGGACTTGTTATATCTATTACAACCAAACCGGCAGTCGAATCCATGATATAAGCGTTAGTGCCTGATACGGCGACAGCAGTGGCAGAACCGAGCGTTGCATAATTACCTTTGATACTTGGTGTCGTAGGATTGCTTACATCTATTATCTGTAATCCGGCGGTTCCATCCGCCACAAAAGCTTTAGTACCGGATACCGCAACAGCATTCGCACTGCCCGGAGTTTTATAAGTTCCCTTTATCGTAGCGGTCGGCGGGCTGCTTATATCTACCACCTGAAAACCGGCACTCGCCAAAGCATAAGCGTAAGCGTAAGGGTAAGAGTCTGATATTGCAAATTTCGATGTCCCGATATTCACAGTTCCGATAAGCTTAGGCGTTGAAGACATGCTTATATCTAAAACCTGTAAGCCGCCGCTGCCGTTCGGTATATATGCTTTGGAGCCTGATATTACAATTGAACTGCCGCCCGTCCCTTTCAAGCTTCCGGATATCTGAGGTGATAGTGGGTTGCTTATGTTCACTACCTGTATGCTGGGATCACTTGTCAGCCCAAAGTAGGATCTCATAGTGTTAGCAGAATCAGATACATAAGCCATAGTTCCAGATATTGCAACACCGCTAGCAACAGCAGGTGTGTCTGTAATGCTGATAGCTCTGTTTGAAAGGCTGCCCACATCTACAACGCGCAAGCTATTTCCGTTTGTCCATGTAGAGCCATCTGTCACATAAGCAGTGTTTCCTGATACTGCGATAAGGCTGGCAGGCATATTCACAGTTCTGACAATCTTAGGATTTGAAGGAGTGCTTACATCTATCACCCATATCCCGTATTGCGTATCCGCCAAATAAATATAATTTCCTGATAGTGCAATTGAACTAGGATTTCCCAATATGCTTACAGCACCGATGGTTTTGGGTGTTGACGAATTGGTAAAATCCAACACTTGGAATGATTGTGTTCTGAAATCACTCATATAACCTGTATTGCCTGATACTACGATACTTAATGACAAAAAGCTAGCAATCTCTGTAGAACTGACAAGCTTAGGCGCTGATAGATTGCTCAAATCTATTATCTTTAATTTTGTTCCTTGCACACAACATGGTGTTGTAATAAAGTACATCTCATAAACATAGGCTGTTGAGCCTGATATTTTAACAATGTGACCACCAGCGTCATTAAGATTGCCGATACTCTTAGGAACTTTAGGATTGCTTACATCTAATATCTCTAATGAACCCCCGGTTGCTAAATAAGCGTAAGAACCTGAAAAAACAATATCTGCAACAGGAAGTGTGGTAACATAAGTGCCAAGGAGAGTGGGGGTTGAAGGGATTGTTATATCTATTATATGTAAGCCAGCAGTTCCGGCACTTACATAAGCATACGGATAAGATATAGTAACCTTTTGATAAACAGCACCTGACGGCGCATTAAACGTGCCAATGATAGTGGGATTCAGACTGTTGCTGACATCAACTATCTGTAAGCCGCTATTTCCCACAACATACACATTGGAGCCATCCACTTCAATGTCTGATATGCCGCCCGGTATGGCTACCGTGCCGAGAATAGCGTTTCTGTTTCCGGCATCCAGATACATGGAAACTCTTGTTTTTGAATCAAATCCGCTGCCTGTGATGTTGACCGACAACGGCTGCCCTATGGGTCCAGCTGCCGGGTCAACAGAGTCAATCCTGAGTTCTGCATAAGCCTGCGAAGCCATCATCGCAATGCAAATCACAAGCAGAACGCCTAATGCCGCTTT
>DYRC01000305.1 GCA_020718925.1 Desulfonema limicola | reverse complement strand
ATGTGAACGGAGACGGAAAAATCGGTCTTGAGGAACTGGGCTTTATTTTGCAGAAGGTGGCGGAGTTGAGGCAGTAGTCTGAACCATGATTCACAGGATTAGAGGATTACCGGGATTTTTTTCAATCTCGGTAATCCCGAAATCCTGAAAATCCCGGTTCAGGACAAGCCGGTTTTCACTGATTTCCTCTGATTAGCCCTGATGTTCATAATCAGAATAATCTGCGTAATCAGCGGTTCAAAATAAGGATGAAAGGATGATGAACGGATTGAAGGATATCCTTCAATCCTTAAAAAATCCTTCAATCCTGATTCAGACAACCAAAATCTTATCATAAATCTCAGCCAAAGCCAGCGAACATTGAATTGAAGGCAGATCAACCCTGTCTTCCGATTTTTTTGTTTCTGAGAGAATCCAGTGATTATCAGGCTGACGAACATAATGCTCAACAAGGCAGCTATTCTGAGCCACCAGCAGATATTCCCTCAGAGATTCAAGGTATTTGTAAAGCGTAAATTTTTCACCCCGATCATACTTCTGAGTCGAATCAGACATCACCTCGACAATCACTATCGGATTCAGAAGCGTATCAAGTTCTTCATCATCAAACTGAGGAGCACCGCACATCACGGCAATATCGGGATAGGTATAAAGTCCGGCGTTGTTCACTCTGACCCGCATATCTCCCGAATACACCTCACAGGAACGGTTTTTCAACTGCAAGCTCAGTTCCCGGATAATATTGCTTGCAATCAGATTATGCCGCCTGCTTGCGCCTGCCATTGCAAACATTTCACCATCGAAATATTCGCTTTTATAGGCAGCCTTGCGCTCAATCCTCAGATATTCATCAGGCGTCAGGTATATTTCGGGGTGTGCTGACATGGCAGTGCCTTTCTGTGATTGTTTACATCACGGCAATAAATTGCCGCGCTATTAAGGGCTGTCCCTACGGGACAAATCTGAAGTCCCGGAGGGACGACACATAATAGCCCGGAAATTCATTTCCGGGAAAGAGTTTGTCTGAACCGGGATTTACAAGATTAAAGGATTACCATGATTTTTTCAATCACGGTAATCCTGAACATCAGCGTAATCAGCGGTTCAAAACCCTGCTCACCGCATCAATAAAACACCCGCCGCCTGAACTATCATCAGCCGGAGGCAAAGGCTGAGGCGCAGGTGTGGGTGTCGGAGTCGGCACAATCACGCTTTTTGCCCGGCGATAGATTGTTCCGTAATCCGCATTTTCAAGATACAGCGCAGGACTGCCTGCAGGCGTGATATGATCGCCTGAAACAGACTGCCGCCATAAAGAATTTCCGCTTGAATACACAATCGCCGTATCATCGCCGGTATAGCACGGTGTTCCCCAATCTCCGCCGGTTTTGGCAATTGCCTGACGATCTCCGTTAATCAGATTCATCGCATAGATTGTGGATATCCGGGCTTTGGGATCATAGAGATCATAAGTAACAAAGCTATCGCTGGTCTGCCCGAATGACGGATTGCCGATGTCATATCCCCGAATCGGCGGCATAAGCACAAGGGTCTGCTTTGTTGCAAGCTCTATTCCGTAAATGCTCCACGCGCCGAATTGAGAGCCGTCAGCAAGCTTAATCACATTATACGCATCATAAAACACATAGCTGTTATTTAAGGAAAAACTCATGGTATCGCCCATCAGAATGGTGTTTGTGGTGATGCCGTCATAAGTAGGCGCAACCATCGTATAAACCTGCTCGGAATCTCCGGCAGGAACATTGCTGCGTAAATTGAAAATCGTCAGTTGATTGCTGCGTTGTCCCTGAGCATTGAGCATCACAAACCCGAACAGATTTCCGTCTTTAGACATTGCCACAGAAGACACATCATTCCAGCCCATGCAGGATTCATTTGTGCTGCCATCGGTGCGGATAAAACACACATCATTGGAGGTATTCACAAACACTGCCAGATTGCCGTCTCCTGACACGGACGGGCGGGAAAGCGCGGCATCATAAGCAGATAATTGAATGCCCTGAGTCGGATCTCCGGTTTCGCGCCGCCCCAGAAAATATCCTTTCATTTTGGCGTCATAATAGACAAACAATGCCGCGTCATCGCCGGTTCCTGCCGGGATTGACGGGGGCTGAGTCGAAGTTCCGGTTCCGTCATAGATTTCAACGGCATCAAAAGCGGCGGCGGTTCTGAGTGCCTGCGCCGAGCCTTTTCCGAAAAGCTCTTCCGCAGATGCAACACACGCCAGCCGTGCATCAATAAACTGAGCGTTGGCGGTCAGATGATAGGACAATGCGCGATAAAAGATTTTCTCCGCATTCTGAATGCCGATAGCCCCGTTCCCTTCTGACAGAAGATAAAACGCATGTCCGATAATGGTCGAGTTGATATGAACGCCGCCGTTATCCCGATTTTGCAGCCTGTCGAGCAGAGAATCGTTTTCGCCGTAAAATTGGCTCATTTTGGACGGATAATAGCGTTTGGTTGATCCGATTTGCATAGATGACGGATTTGACAGATTGCGGATCTGATTCGGCAGAGTCGTTCCCATGAGCCAATCCGCTCTTCCGGTGGTTCTGGCTTCGGCAGCTTCTCCGAAAATATCCGAAAATGCTTCGTTGAGCGCGCCGGGCTGATCCTGATACACCAAATTTGCCGTATAAGACGTAACGCCGTGCGTGAGTTCATGCGCCACCACATCCAATGCCCCGGCAAACGGCTCTCCGTCTCCGAAATACATCATCTGGGTTTCCGAATTCCAGAACGCATTGTCATAATCATCTCCCACCCGAATCACGCCGAAAATGCTTGAGCCTCTGTCATCAATACCGTTGCGGTTATGCCGCTCCTGAAAATAATTGTAGGTTTCAGACAGACAGAATGCCGCGCTCACCGCGTCTTTGTGCCAGCCTGCTCTGGGATTGGATGAGGTTACATACTGCGGATTCCCGTCAGGCGAATTGTTCTGCATGTCCAGAATAACAATCGCGCCGTAAGTCGAGTCCGCAGACGGGGGGCTGGAAGACGCCGCATTATACATGGGCTTGCTGGTATCTGCCATGTAATATTGTCCGTTTTTTTCCCAAATATTGAGGGGGCGGGAAATGCCGAAAATATCCGCGCCGGAGCCGGTTGTCCGGTCATTGGGAATCTGATTGTACGCGGTCAGCACATCGCCGGTCAGCGCGTCAATCACCACCAGCCATTGTTCGGCTTTGGAAATATCCGTTATCGTTTTCCAAGCAAGCCGGGATGCGGGGGCATAAATGATCAGTTCCGGCGTTTTGGAAGAGGCGTTATCCGATGCGTTGATGCGCTTGCGGGCAAGCTGTACTGCTTCTTCCGAACTGATTACCGGCGTTGTAACCATTTTGCGCGGTGTTCTGACAAACGCGCCGTTGAGCATTTCCGCCTGTCCGTAAGTGTTCAGATGAACATTCACTTGGGCGGGCCAGACCGGAATATTCTGAAATCGCTGAGAAAACCGCAGATGCCGCTGACCGCTTTCATCTTCGAGCTTTTTTTCCAATGCCAATTCCTGATCCGGCTGTGCAATACCCAGAATATGCCGCGTGGATCGCAGAAACTCGCGGGCAGTGTTTTCATCTTCTGTTCTGGGCAATGCCTTACGCACAGTGTTTTTTACCCTGATTTGCAAGGGCGTATTGCCATTGGGGCGAAGCCGGACATCTATTTCGTCAGTCCGGTATGCCGGATTTGCCGAGCGTTTTGCGGCTTTTCTCAGCCCTGTTTTTGCCGGATTTTTCTGCTGCCGGACGGTTTCTTTGAAGCTTTTGAATCGCTCTGACAAATTGTTGTTATCCGCATAAAGATGTCCGGGCGTCAGAAACGCGATACTCAGCAACAGCATGATACTTCTGAACATAATACTACCTCCTTTGACTTACCTAACCCCCCGGCCCCCTTCCCTGAAAGGGAAGGGGGAGACGTCATCAGTACTCCCCTCTCCGTTTCGGGGAGGGGTCGGGGGAGGGGTTAAAATTCCGAATCGTGGAAAGCTTTGCTAAAATATTTCCGGTCTGCGCGTCAATAAAATATTCCCATGCGGGCTTGGCAATGACGCGATACGCCAGATACGACTTTACAGAAGTATCTGAAAAAATAATCAACTCAGAACGGCATCCGGGACAATCCTCCTGTTTCAAATCAGCGGCTGTTTTGCGAAGAGCTTCTTTGTCCGTAATGAGCGGGCGAATGCTCAGTCCTGACGGCGTGGGAATATACCGCCCTTCAACCAGACAGACCTGATTTGAGCGGTTTAAATGAACAATAATTTCCGCTGCCCGAACCGGAATGCCCTCAAATATCTGACTGAGGCGGATATGTTTCTGTCCTGAGCCTTCCACGTTGAAAGAACTTACTTTCAGTTCTTCAGATGGGCGCAAAAGCTTGAACGCCGAATGATGCGCGGACATGAACGCAATGGCAATGTCGCTGAATCGGTTTTCAGACTGCAAGCTCTGAAAAGAGTTGTCATTTTCCAAGTTTTCAGACAGATTTTTCCCCTCCAAACGAAAGATAGCACCGCTTCGTTCATCATAGCGCACTGCCGCATCAGGCGGAAATCCCGCGTCAGAACTCTGCATCTTAGGGTTTTCGGTTTTTTTTACCGGCTCCTGTGCCTGACAACTGACAATCATTCCCATACACAGACAGATCGCCGCAATATGCTTGAGCATTATATTCTCCTTTCAATAATTATTTCAGATGATTATAAAATAAACTATGGGTTTCCCATATA
>DYRC01000304.1 GCA_020718925.1 Desulfonema limicola | reverse complement strand
GTTCTGAATTTTCCGGTATCCGTAATATCTTTAATCCTGCACTCAAGGAGATTTAGCCCCTTTGTACCGAATTTCACCTCAAGAAAAATTTTGATGGATTCCGATAAACTCTCCTGCCGGACTTCTTGTCGGACTTCCTGTTGAACTTCCTGCCGGACTTCTTGTCGGACTTCCTGCCGGACTTCTTGCCGTACTTCCTGCCGAAGTTTATCTTTAAGATATTGCATGAACATAGCAGTCTCCTCCTTTTTATGTTCGTTTATTTCCTGACACAAGCTCTCCCGTTCATCATCCCGGATTTCGGCATATATATCAATAAAATCAGAATATTTATCGAAAAGCATCGGCGTAACCAGTCGGTACAGTCCCAGCAGAGCCTGCCGGATCACTTCGATACGTTCTTCCGGCTCATAGTTCATCTTCGGCAGCAGAATTTTTATCAACGGATTGTTATAATGATAATAATCTCTTGCATTGAGATCGAACAGCTTTAAGAACACATACTCGAAGTGCAGAAATGTTCTGCCGCCGAAACTGATGTCCAGATTACGCATAACATCTTTGTTTTTATTCCATTTTTTACGATCCGTGAACAGAACCGTCGGAATCACGGTTGCTTTCGGATAAGCCTCTGCCGAATCTGTCGTATATTTCAGCAGCTTGTGAATCGAAAATCTGTTTTTATCTTCCTGAAACTCAACCAGCCAGAGCAGTATCTGACCTTTTTCAAAAGAAAACAGTATCGGCATATCCAATGCCAGATGAGCATCTGACAGCCTGCGTTTCTTCGGCTCCTGACGGAGAAACTCAATTTGCAAAATCGCGCCGAATGTCTCTATTGCTTCCGGCAGAATCCACTCAAGCACTTCTTTGGGAAAATCCGCAAGCAGGTTTTTGAAATTTTGGTCATGCGCCATCCGTTGCTCCTTAATCTGTTGACAGTGTTAGCATTTATCGGGATGGTTGTCAAGGAGCGGATCCATATACAAGGCAATCAACCGCTTCTGCTTTTCTTCTGCAATTCGTTCAGATAATTCAACGCCGCTATCGGCGTCATGTCCGATATGTCAAGCTGCTGCAATTCACTGATAATCGCATCAGATGGATTTTTGAAAAGCCCGATTTGTGCTGTTTTTTTCTTCAGAGGAAGGGATTTTTCAGTAATTTCAAACGGAACGGCAGATGCGACTTTTTTCTGTTCAATATCCGCAAGAACAGACATGGCGCGGACAATCGCTTTTTCAGGAATCCCGGCAAGACGGGCAACCTGAATGCCATAACTGCGATTTGTCCCGCCTTCTGCCAATTTTCTTAAAAAGATGATTTTATCGCCGGATTCTTTGACTGCGATATTGTAATTTCTGACTCTGGGCTTGGTCAGCGCAAGATCGGTCAGTTCATGATAATGCGTGGCAAACAGGGTTTTAACGCCTTTTCCCCTGAGATCATGCAGATATTCGGCAACTGCCCATGCAATTGACAGCCCGTCATAGGTGCTGGTTCCTCTGCCGATTTCATCCATAATCACAAGGCTTTGAGAAGTGGAATTGTTTAAGATGTTGGCGGTTTCCTGCATTTCCACCATAAATGTGCTTTGTCCCTGAGACAGATTGTCCAATGCGCCGACCCGCGTAAATATTCGGTCAGTGATGCAGACAGAGGCTTTTTTTGCCGGAACAAACGAGCCGATATGCGCCATGAGCGTAACCAGCGCGGCTTGGCGCAGAATGGTGGATTTTCCTGCCATATTGGGACCTGTGATGATAAGAATCTGATTTTCAACATCATCCATTCGGATCGTATTCGGCACAAACCGCTCGCCGCAAATCATTTTTTCAATCACCGGATGGCGTCCGTCTTCAATCAGAAGAAGTCCTTCAATATTCAACTCAGGTCTGCAATAATTGTTCTCTTCGGCAAGTACCGCCCAATTCAGCAGACAATCGGATTGCGCCAAAAACTGTGCCGCACGGTGAATATCCGTATGATGCTGAACCACTTCGGCACGAATCTCCTGAAATATCTGATATTCCAGAGCGGCGCGGCGTTCTTCTGCGCCCAGAACTTTGGTCTCAAAATTTTTCAAATCTTCAGTGATATATCGCTCCGCATTCACCAACGTTTGTTTGCGGACATAATGCAGGGGAACGGATTCGGAATGAGTCCTGGGAATTTCAATATAATATCCGAAAACCTTGTTATACCGGACTTTGAGAGAATTAATACCGGTGGCAGCTTTTTCCTGTGATTCCAGTCGTGCAAGATAGCTTTTGCCATCCTTGCTGATGTCAATCAGTTCGTCAAGTTCGGCATGATAACCTTTTCGGATGATGCCGCCTTCATTGGCTGCCGGAGGCGCATCTTCCCGAATGGCTTTTTCAATCAGATCAGCAATTCGGCGCAATTGTCGCAAATCATCTTTCCATTGAAACAGAACGGCTTGAAACTGTTCGGTCAGTTTTCGGACTTTTGGCAATGCTGTGAGTGATTTTTTCAATGCCAGCAAATCTCTGGGATTGGCATGACCCATTGAAATTTTGCCGCAAAGCCGCTCAAGATCATGGATATTGTTCAACTCTTCCCGAATGCTTCGGCACAGTTGAATCTTTTCTTTGGCTTCGGAAACTGCATCAAGGCGGGCATTGATTTGCACCAAATCTTTAAGCGGATATTTAAGCCAGTTTTGCAGCATTCTTGCGCCCATTGCCGTTATCGTGTGATCAAGAATGTCAATCAGCGTTCCCTGCCGGGTTCCGGTTCTTAAATTTTTGAACAACTCCAGATTCCGGCAGCTTTGCTCATCAATTTTGAGATAATTTTCAAGGCTGCAGGTTTCAATTCCGCTTAAATGATCAAGTTTCTGCTTTTGCGTTTCTGCTACATACAGCAGCAGCACACCTGCGGCACCGACGCCGATGGTCAGGTCTTCGCACCCGAAGCCTTCCAACGACACGACATTGAACTGCTCCGAAAGCCGCTCCCGCGCCTGACGATAATCAAAATCACCGTTATCTCTGACACTTAATGCCATACCGGACAGCGCATCTGTAAGAGCTTGAAATACCGGGTCTTCTTTCAATGATTGAGGCAAAAGGATTTCACGCGGAGAAACGCGCCGGATTTCATCCGCAATCACGTTGATATGCTCGGATTCGGCAACGCGGAATGCGCCGGTGGAAATATCTAACCATGACATGCCGAAACGGTTTTTTGCTTTGGCAAGTGCAAGAATATAATTATTTGATTTTTCATCTAAAAATTCATTCTCAATGATCATTCCCGGCGTAATGACGCGAACCACTTCCCGTTTTACCAAGCCTTTGGCAAGCGCGGAGTCTTCCATCTGATCGCAGAGCGCGACTTTGAAGCCCTGATCAATCAGACGCGCCATGTATCCCTGCACTGCCCGCGCCGGAACGCCGCACATGGGAACCGGAAACGGCTCGTTTCTGTTTCGGGTGGTCAGAACAATATCCAGAGCTTTGGATGCGACATTGGCATCCTCGAAAAACATTTCGTAAAAATCGCCCATGCGGTACAGCAAGATAGCGTCCGAATACTCTTTTTTTATGGACAGATATTGCCGAAGCATCGGCGTCAGGCGGGATGAATCCGTAGTCAGCATCGCTTTTAACTGGTCTGGCTTTCGGGTTTGGGTTCAGGCTTTGATTCCGGCTGCGGCGGGGCAGGCGAATGTCCCAGCATCCGGTTGAGTCTGCCTTTTAAGATACCGATTTCTTCAATCTGGGCATCACAGGTGCGATTCAATGTTCTGATGGTTTTTTTGGAGCGGAATCGGTCAACCGCATTTGTCAGATACATAGACAGAGCGCCGATGATAAAAAATGCCACGCATACCAGAGTCTTCGGGACTTCCGGCATTTTATATTCCCAGACCGCCAGACTGAGTTTCAGTTCCTGCCGGGAAGCAAAAAACTCAGGATTTTGAAGGATAATCAGCGTCATAAAACTGATTATCATCATCCAGAATAAAATTTTTATAATGTTCATTTCCGAATACCGTCCAAGTTAAGGCTATGAAATGAAAGCGGAATACAAAAGCAGCGGCTCTTGTATTCCGCACAGATTAGTCGTTAAAAAATTTAGATGCCAATTCAATATCTTCCGGGCAGAATACAAAAAGACATTTATCATCGGGTCCTGATACGGATCCATAGACATAGTTGATATTGACGCCTTTTTCTCCGAATTTGGAGGCAATTTCAGCCAAGGTTCCGGGTTTGTTTTCCAATTTTGTGGCAATCACCGGCATAATGTCAAACACATACTCGTTTTTGGAAAGCAAATCTACGGCTTTGTCCGTCTGATCTGCCAAAAGGCGTATCAGCGCAAAGTCGGTTGAATCCTTTCGCATAGAATTATAGCTTGCTACTGAGGCGATCCGCTTGAGCGATTTTCCTCTGGCTTCAAACAATTCTTTGACATAACCGGACGCATCCTGAATCATCAGCGCGTCAATGTTGATTCCCGCGCCTGAAAACAACGCCGCAAGCTTGCCCAACTGTCCCGGTTCGTTCTTTAAAAAAAGAGATATTTCCGTTCTTACCATCATGGTCTCCTGTCAGATTGTATTGTTCATCACCTCTCCCCCGACCCCTCTCCGAAACGGAGAGGGGAGTGTTCCGATTTCTCCCCTTCCCTTTCAGGGAAGGGGGGGCAGGGGGGTTAGGTGTTTATAAGCAAAAAGAGCAGACAAGTCAAATTCAATTTACAGCCCGGTCTGCGCCAGCTTTTCAATCAGGGTTTTCTGCTCGTCTGT
>DYRC01000303.1 GCA_020718925.1 Desulfonema limicola | reverse complement strand
CAAATCCTTGACAAAAGACAGCAAATCGCATGGCAATGCCGGTGAAGCTTCGATGTTTCTGGTTCTTGCGGATCGCAAATTGAAGCAGAACGGGAAATTGGCTTTGGTAATGCCTCTGAGTCTTATCTCAGGAGAATCTTGGGAAAATTCACGACAGCTTCTTGCCCAAAATTACAGCGATCTGATTCTGATTTCGCTTTCGGCTGCTGATGATAAAAGTATGTCATTTTCAGCAGATACAGACATGGGCGAATGCCTTTTGATCGGAAAAAAATCGGATAAAGGCAGCACAAGGGCTTTTTTTGTGATTTTGAATGAACGTCCTGCATACCCCTTGGTCGGAGCAAGCGAGGCAGAGCAGATTCGCCGTCTGATAGAAAGCGCAAATGTTCGCAAACTTGAAGATGGTCCGATGGGCGGTACGCAGATTATTTTCGGTAAAGATATTGTCGGGCAGATTCTTGACGCGCCTCTGCCGTCTTCAGGAACTTGGAATGTTGCGCGTATTTCGGATATTTCTCTTGCACAGACCGCTTATCAGATGACAAAAGAAAATAAACTCTGGCTGCCATCTATGCAGAAATCGGAAATAAAAGATATTCCGATTACTGTTGTTGAAAAAATCGGACAAATAGGACCCATTGACAGAGATATTAATGGTAAAAATCCTAAAGGAGACATCAGAGGACCTTTTGATGTTTATCCGATAAAGCCGAATACTACTCCTACTTATCCGGTACTTTGGGCGCATGATGCAAAGCGCGAAAGAGCGATGATGTTTGATGCGGATTGCGAAGGAATACCGAGAAAATGTTCAACACAGAAAGAGCAGGAACTTATTGATCTCAAAACAGATAGTGTTTGGAATACGGCTTCTCACTGCCATTTCAATCGTGCATTCAGATTCAACAGTCAATCAACAGGAATGCAGTTTACTCCGCGCAAAACTATCGGCGGACAAGCATGGCAGTCTGTCAGATTATCATCTGCCGAACAGGAAAAGGCTTTGGTTTTATGGGCAAATACGACATTGGGGCTGTTACTGCGCTGGTGGCATTCAAACAAGCAGCAGTCCGGCAGAGGCAGCGTAACCAAATCAGCATTACATACTCTGCCTGTTTTGGATATAACCGCACTGACATCAAAGCAGTTTAAAGAGGCAGTAAAAATATTTGATTCAATGTGCGATAAGCCGATGCTGCCCTTGCATCAGATGGATAAAGACCCGGTGCGTAAAAAACTGGATGAGCAGTTTTGCAAAAAAGTGCTGGATTTATCCGAATCTGTGCTGGCTAAGGGCGGCTCGCTTGAATTATTGCGAGAAAAATTCAGCAAAGAGCCTTCGGTGAGGGGGAATAAAAAAATCTGATGAATATTTTGCTTAATTGCTGCGTAAGGTGAGTACTTATACCAAACCCACCTAACCCCCCGGCCCCCTTCCCTGAAAGGGAAGGGGGAGACCATTATCAGTACTCCCCTCTCCGTTTCGGGGAGGGCCGGGGGAGGGGTGCTTTGATAGCGAATCGGACTTAACCCCAGCCCCGCAGATTAGCAGAAATAATCAATCAAAAACCTGTCCACCCTTCAATAACAGATATTTTGTGAAAATTGAAGAAAATTTGAGATTTTCAAAGATCATGAACTATATCTGTATGGGATATACATCTTAAATACCCGAATAAACATATAATAATTGATAAATAGCAGTGTTTAGGAGCGTTTATATCAAGCATATTCCCTTGAAAACAATAAAATCAGACAGATATTTTTTGTCTGCCGCTGAAATCGCCCCCCTTTATTCCGTTTGACCGGACAGACAGAATGGGTTAAATAGATAATCTGGTTTTATAACCTTAACTACATGGGACAATGATTATGGAAGATGTCTGGGAGAAAGTCAAAGCGGCAATTCGGGAGCGCGTTCCGGCACACACATATAAGATGTGGATTGAGCCGATGGGATTCGTGCGAAGCCGGGAAGATGCCATTGTCCTGTCCTGTCCGAATTTTTTTTTCAAAAAACGGGTAGTGGAACATTACAATACGCTGATAGAATCGGAATTTAGCCGGATACTGCTGAAATCCTGCAAATTGTCGCTTGAAATTTCCGAAAAAAAAGAAGCTCCGAAAAAGCGTAAATCCAAAAAGAATATCCTTGATATTCCTGATCCGCAGCTTGCTTTGCCGGAAGCTGCTTCTCAGTCTGCGGGGAGCGGGCGTATTTTACGCAGAGAATTTACATTTGATCGCTTTGTGGTAGGAAACAACAATGATTTTGCTTATTCGGCAGCGCTTTCCGTAGCTTCTAAACGGGATTCCAGCCAGAGTTCTTTGTATCTTCTGTCAGATACCGGCATGGGCAAAAGCCATCTGTCTCAGGCAGTGGGGCATCATATTCTGTCTGAATTTCCGACTGAGAGCGTTTATTATGTAACTGCCGAAGATTTTACCAATGAGATGGTGAATGCCATCCGGGGCGGCACGATTGAAACATTCAAAGAAAAATATCGGAATCGCTGCGATGTTCTGCTTTTGGAAGATATTCATTTTCTTGCCGGAAAAGAACGCACCCAGATTGAACTCGGCATGGCGTTGGATTATCTGTTCAATGCCGATAAAAAGATTATTTTTACAAGTTGTTATCTGCCGTCTGATATTCCGAAAATGAATGATCAGTTGAAATCCCGTCTGTCTGCAAGCCTGATTTCCAATATCGAAGCCCCGGATTTTGAAACCCGGCTTAAAATATTGAGCAGAAAATCAAAAGAAAACAAGATTAAACTGCCGAAAAACGTGTTGGATTATCTGGCAGGCGAGCTTTCCGAAAATGTCAGACAATTGGAAAGCGGACTGATCGGCGTGGCGGCAAAGTCCGCGCTGATGGGAAGCTCTGTGGATATGAGCCTTGCCAGAAGCGTGGTCAAAAACATTGCCAATCAGACCAGAGCGATTACGATTGACCTGATTAAAGAGGTGATTTGCAGCCATTATAATATTTCCTTAAAAGATATGATTTCCAACTCCCGCAAACAGGCAATCGTGCGCCCCAGACAGATTGCGATTTACCTTGCCCGGAGATATACAAATCAGCCGCTTCAGATCATCGGAAAAAATTTCAACCGCTATCACGCCACAGCCATTCACTCTATCAGCGCGGTAGAGCAGGGGGTGAGACAAGACCCTGCGATTCAGAAGCAGATTCAGCTTTTGTGCGAAAAGATAGAATCACCTAACCCCCTGCCCCTTCCCTGAAAGGGCAGGGGAGTAAAGGGAAAACACCCCCCTCTCCGTTTCGGGGAGGGGATGGGGGAGGGGTATGTCGTTAAACGATTCGGATTTTCAAATACTTCAGGATATTGTCGGAAAAGATCGCTGCTCCCGAAAGCCGGAAGAGCTTCTCTGCTACGCATACGACGCCACTGCCCAAGTTTATCTTCCTGATGCGGTAATCTTTCCCCAAGATGTGCGGGAAGTATCTGCAATTCTTGCGCTTGCGGATAAAAACGGCTTTTTTGTGATTCCGCGCGGCGCAGGATCGGGCTTGACCGGAGGTTCGCTGCCGGTTCGCGGCGGCGTTGTTCTGGTGATGAACCGCATGAATCAGATTGTCGCCATTGACAAAGCCAATCTGATCGCCCATGTTGAGCCGGGCGTCATCACGGCTCAGTTTCATAGGGCAGTTGAAAAAGAAGGACTGTTTTATCCGCCTGATCCGGCAAGTTCCGAATTTTCAACGCTGGGCGGCAACTTGGCAGAATGCGCGGGCGGACCCAGAGCCGTCAAATACGGCGTAACCCGTGATTATGTTTTGGGATTGGAAGTTGTTCTTCCCTCAGGACAGATCATTCGCACCGGCGTTCAAACTGCAAAAGGCGTGGTCGGATATGATCTGACACGGCTGATTGTCGGATCCGAAGGAACTTTGGGCGTGATTACGCAGATGACCTTGCGCCTGCTGCCTTTGCCGGAAAGCATCAGAACCATGACCGCCATGTTTGACAGGATGGAAACCGCCGCGCAGACGGTCTCAGCTATTATCGGACAGGGAATTATTCCCAGAACTATTGAGTTTATGGACAATGCCTGTCTTCGCTGTGTTGAGGCGCATCTTGGCATAGGGCTGCCGGTTGAATCCGATGCCATGCTTCTGATTGAAACAGACGGGACATCCGGCGAGACCGAAATTTCATTGAAAAAAATTGAACGCTTATGCAGATCGCAGGGCGCGGCGGTGAACATAGCAAAAACGCCCCAAGAGCGGGCAAAATTATGGCAGGCACGCAAAGCGGTTTCTCCCGCGCTTTTCCGCTACGGTCCCCATAAGATCAATGAAGATATTGTGGTTCCGAGAAGCAGAATCCCGGATATGGTCAAAAAAATCAAATCGTTGAAAGAAGAAAGCGGGCTGTTTATCGCAGCTTTCGGTCATGCGGGAGACGGCAATATTCATTTTACGATTATGCTGGATAAGCGAAATCCGGTGCAGATGAAAAAAGCTGAAGAGGTTGTGGATAAGCTGTTTGATGAAACCATTGCGCTGGGCGGCACGATTTCCGGCGAACACGGCATCGGGATTACCAAATTGCCGTATTTATCCAAAGAAATCGGGTGTGTTGAAACAGAACTGATGAAAAAAATCAAAGCAGTTTTTGATCCTCATGGTATTCTGAATCCGGGCAAGATTTTTTGTCTGTGAGAAGCTTTTTAAATTCCGAAATCTTTTAAAAAATTTCTTACGATGTCAGAATTGCAGTGATTCAGAGCGAAAAAATATAAACGGAATAACCGAATGAATCCGGTAA
>DYRC01000302.1 GCA_020718925.1 Desulfonema limicola | reverse complement strand
GTTGTTGAAAGCATACAGGGAATACTTACGGACATCACTGACCGCAAGCTGGCAGAAGAAGAACTCCTCAAAGCCAAAGAAGCAGCCGAAACTGCCAACCGTTTCAAATCCGATTTTCTCTCCAATATGAGCCATGAAATCAGAACGCCCATGAATGCCATTATGGGATTCACGGAACTGCTGGCGTCTCTGATTGAAGACCGGCTGCAGAAAAGCTATCTGGAAGCAATCCAATCCGGCGGCAAAAGCCTGCTGACGCTGATCAACGATATTCTCGATCTGTCCAAAATCGAAGCCGGAAAACTCGACATCCGATACGAACCCGTAAATCCGCATAATATTTTCAATGAAATCAGACAGATTTTTGCTATGAGAATAGCTGAGAAGAATCTTGAGTTTATCGCAGATATTGCAGAGGATATTCCCGAAAGTCTGATGCTGGATGAAGTCCGGCTCAGACAGGTTTTATTCAATCTGATTGGCAATGCGGTGAAGTTCACCGAGAGCGGATATGTGAAAATCAGTGCAGCACCCCTCCCCCGCCCCCTCCCCGGAGCGGAGAGGGGAGACTCCCCCTTCCCTTTCAGGGAAGGGGGTCGGGGGGTTAGGTCAGTCAATCTGACAATCACGGTGGAAGATACCGGCATCGGCGTTCCGGCGGAATCGCAGGCAAAAATATTTGAAGCATTCATGCAGCAGGAAGGACAGAGCGCGAAAAAATACGGCGGAACCGGGCTGGGGCTGGCAATCACAAAGCGGCTTGTGGAAATGATGAACGGCGATATTGTTCTTGAAAGTGAGCCGGGGCGGGGAAGCATTTTCAGAATCACGCTTCATCATGTTGCGATTTCCCGAACAGCTTCCGAAATTGGGGAACCTAAGCGGACAGACCCGGAAAATCTCATTTTCGAGCCTGCAACAATTCTGGTAGCAGATGACGTGAATGTAAACCGTTTTCTGATAAAAGCCCTTTTCAAAAATACAGATATTCGCATTATCGAAGCCGAAGACGGAAGAGATGCGATTTCTGTCGCAGAACTGAACCTGCCGGATGCGATTCTGATGGATATCAGCATGCCGGTGATGGACGGCTATGAAGCGACAACGCAGATTAAGCAGAGCGCGACATTGAAACACATTCCTGTGATTGCGCTGACAGCGCGAGCTATGACGCAGGAAAAAGAGAAAATTATGTCCGCCGGATTTGACGGCTACCTGACAAAGCCGGTTCAACGCGCCGAATTGTTTTGCGAACTCTCCCGCTTTATTAAAAACAGTGCAAAATGCAACGAGCAACATGCAAAAAATAACGAGGAATGCCTGTGTCCGGAAACCATCGGAAAGCTTCCTGAAATTACCGAGCGGCTTGAAAATGATTTTGCGATGTTATACAACAAGGCTGTTGAGAGCGGAAATTTTGCCGATATTGAAGCGTTTGCCAACCGGATCAGAGAGTTCGGAAAACAATATTCTTTGGCGTCTCTTATTGATCTTGGCAAAAATCTGCTGATTCATGCCGGCAATTTTGACATTGATAATATTGAAACCGCGCTCAATTCATATCCGAAACTGGTTGAAGAAATCAGAACAATCAGATAAAATGCTGACTATAAAGGAGAAGTCAATGAAAACAACAAGAATCGTGCTGTTTGGGATGATATTTTTTTTATCGGGATTCGGAAATCTTTTCGCAATGTCCGGAGATGATTTCACAAAACTGAGTCTTGAAGAACTGATGGAAGTCGAGCTTACTTCGGCAGCGCGGAAGTCTCAGAAGCTTTCTCAGACGGCGGCGGCAGCGTTTGTGATTTCAGGCGAAGACATCCGGCGATCCGGTGTTACCACCATTCCTGAAGCGTTGCGGATGGTTCCGGGAATTGATGTTGCCAGAATCAATGCCACCCAGTGGGCAGTCAGCGCAAGAGGATTCAACAGCCGGTTTTCAAATAAACTTCTGGTTTTAATGGATGGCAGAACCGTATATTCTCCTCTGTTTTCCGGCGTATTCTGGGATACACAGGATACGTTTATTGAAGATATTGACCGGATTGAGGTGATCCGGGGACCCGGCGCCAGTCTGTGGGGCGCAAATGCCGTGAACGGAATTATCAATATCATCACCAAACATGCCAAAGATACCCAAGGCACGGCAATCAGTGCAGGTATCGGAACCGAAGAAGCATCCGGCGGCGTCAGATACGGCGGCAGACTTGATAATGGCAGCTACCGAATCTATGCCAAATATCTCAATCGGGATGAATCTGTAAATGCTGAAGGAAACGGAACCTCGGATACGCTGAACATATCCCGTTCCGGGTTCCGCATGGATAAAGAAGGTAAAAGCTCCGGCGACAAAATAACGGTGCAGGGAGATGTTTACACGGGAAATTCGGATCAGATTGTGCCTACGCCGTCAATGAATATGGCAGATTATGATCCCGCATCCCGCACCTATGCCCGAAATCGGAAATCAGATATTTCCTTAGACGGCTTCAATATTCTGGGACGCTGGGAACATCCGTTTTCAAAAAACTCATCGTCTGTGCTTCAGATTTATGCGGATCACGACAGACGCAATGAAACTGCCGGTGAAATTACCCAGAATAACTTTGATGCGGATTTTCAGCATAAAATCATAGCCGGTTCACAGACAGAAATCATCTGGGGACTCGGCTATCGGCTTTATCAGGATGAACTCCCGAATAATCAATGGCTGTCGTTTGATCCTGATTCAAAAAATACCCATTTATACAGTGCGTTTATCCAATTAGAACAGGTTCTGATTCCGGATCGCCTGAGAGCAACACTGGGCGCAAAATTAGAACACAACAGTTACACCGGCTTTGAAATTCAGCCCAATCTCCGAATTTTATGGACGCCAGCCAAAGAACATTCAATATGGGCGTCTGTGTCGTGTGCGGTCAGAACCCCGTCCCGCTATCAGTATGACGTGCGGTTTTTAGCCGCAATTATGCCCACAGACCCCAGATTAATGGCTGCCACGCCTTTGCCGCTGACCTCGATGTATTATTTCGGAAATCAGGAGACCGAGTCCGAAGACCTGATTGCTGCGGAACTGGGGTATCGTGTTCAGCCATCAGAGCATTTTTCTGTGGATATTGCCTCGTTTTATCATTTTTATAAAAATCTGAGCTTTGCTGCGATAGACAGTCCTTATCCTGCGCCGCCTTTCTGGAAAGTCAATCTGCATAGCGGCAATGATCTGTCAGCAAATACTTACGGAACAGAAATATCCGCCGTCTGGCAGGTATTCAGTCCGTTGAAACTTACCGCCGCTTATACGCTGTTCAGAACAGATTTTGAAAAAGGAACATCTATCCGAAATGCTCTGGCAAAAGAAGATGATGATCCCGCACATCAGGCGTCTGTCAGGGCATCTGTGAATCTGCCCAAAAATATTGAGATGGATTTGTGGTTCCGATATACGGATGATATTCTCAATCACGCCGTAAAAGCCTATTCGTCATTGGATATCAGATTGGGCTGGAAGCCTTTGAAAAATATCGAAATTTCAGTAGTGGGGCGCAATCTCACGGATTCATATCATCCCGAATTTATCAATTCCTTTTACAAAAGTCTTGATTCGGAAATCGAACGGGAAATTTACGGAAAAGTATTATGGCGATTCTGATAAAACTGATCCGGCATTTGCTTTTGCTGACGGGGATATGGATGGTTTCCGTTCCGCTGACAGGCGTTTGTTCGGATGATGACAAAGAATATTCGGTAAAAGCTGCTTTTTTGTATAATTTTGCGAAATTTGTCCAGTGCTCTGATACCACGTTCAAAAGCCCTGATGAACCGCTGGTTCTCTGCATTCTGGGAAATAACCCTTTCGGAAATGCACTAGGAACTATCGAAAACAAAGAAGTGATAAATAAACGGAAGCTCTCTGTGAAGTTGTGCAAAAATATCAGAGATGTATCAGCTTGTCATATCCTGTTTATCAGTTCTTCGGAAGCAGAGAATCTGTCTTCAATATTATCTGTAACCAAAACCATGCCGATGCTGACAGTGGCTGACAGTGAAGGGTTTGCACAACGCGGCGTGATGATCAATCTGGTCAGTATGGATAATAAACTGAGATTTGAAATCAATACTGATGCGGTGAATAAAATGCCGTTCAAACTCAGTTCGCAATTATTGAAATTGGCAATTATTGTCAATCCCTGACCTAACCCCCCTGCCCCCCTTCCCTGAAAGGGAAGGGGGAGAAAAGCAGTACCCTAACTCCCCTCTCCGTTCCGGGGAGGGGTTGGGGGAGGGGTCAGATTTAAAGGAGTAAACATGAAATTCTTTCGGAATCTGTCTATCAGACGGAAACTGATTGCTCTGATGCTGTTAGGCACGGTCAGTGTCGTCAGCATTACGTTGAGTATTTTTACCGTCAATGAACTGATTTCTTCCCGGCGCGGCGTACTTGACGAGCTGTCCGCCATTGCCAGAGTTATCGGGATCAGTACTGCCTCATCGCTTGTCTTTAATGATCAGAAATCCGCAAAAGAAATGCTTTCCGCAATCAATGCACAGCCGGACATCATATCTGCCGGAGTCTATCTGGCAGACGGCAATTTATTTGCCGAATATCACAAAGAATGCTGTCCCCTTTCGTTGGAGAAAAAAATCGGCGATCTGAAAAAAGCCGCTGATCAGGATTTATTTGAAGGCTATCCGTTTTTTGACGACTCTTATGACGCATTTGAGAATATCCGCTTTGAAAACCGCATTATCGGAACGATCTATGTCAGAAGCAGTATGGAAAGGTTTTATAAGAAACTTGTGATATATA
>DYRC01000301.1 GCA_020718925.1 Desulfonema limicola | reverse complement strand
TAAGGGCTTATCTTGCAAATCCGGTTTATGCTTTATGCCCAACTGCGTAACTCCTGAGTCATTTAAAAAATCACAATTTATGAGCTTTTAAGGTATCAGTTTCCTACAGGCTGAAGCCGCCTGATATTCCTCAATTGCAAAGCCGGGGTGTAATAACTGCCCGTAATAAATCAGACTTATCGAATCTCCGCACAGGCGCATTGCGAATCAGGCTGCCGCTTACATTTCCCTCCGAGAGATGCAAAATCAGCCCATTATTTGCAAAGCTTCTGAGAGTGTGCGGTATTTTTTTGTTGACTGTGAACGAACTTAATCATATTCTCTGCTCAATTCAATCATTCTCTATTATAAGGATATCCCATGAAACTTTCAGTTCCCGACTATATTCAGACGATCAGCCCATACATTGCCGGCAAGCCGATGGAAGAGCTTGAACGGGAATACGGCATTAAAAATCCCGTCAAAATCGCTTCCAATGAAAATCCGCTCGGTCCCTCGCCAAAAGCCCTGAAAGCCGTTGAAGCCGCGCTGAAAAATCTGCATCGCTACCCTGATGCCGGAGCATATTATCTGGTCAACAAACTGGCTGAAAAATTAAGCGTATCTCCGGGCAATATTGTGCTGGGAACCGGCTCTGACGAAGTGATCGGAATGCTGACGCGGGTGTTTCTTCAGCCCGGAGATGAGGCAATTTTATCTGAGCATTCCTTTCTGATGTATGAAATTATGATCCGATGCGACGGGGCTGTGCCGGTTTGGGTTCCTTTAAAATCGCTTGAAATTGATTTGGAAGAGATGAAGCGGCGCATAACGCCCAAAACCCGCATGATTTTTCTGACCAGTCCGAATAATCCTACAGGGATGATTATCCGCAAAAAAGAATTTGACCGATTTATTGAAGGAATTTCACCGGAAATTGTGATTGTACTGGATGAAGCTTATATTGAATTTGCCACGGATCCGGAGTGTTTAAAGGGCTTGGATTATCTCAACAGCGGCAGAGCCATTGTAACGTTGCGGACATTTTCCAAAATTTACGGACTTGCGGGACTCAGAATCGGCTATGGCGTGATGCCGCAGGAAATGGCAAGTCTGCTGAACCGGGTGCGTCAGGCATTCAATACCAATTCTTTGGCTCAGATCGCAGCAACCGCCGCGCTGGATGATGATGAATTTTTGCAAAAAACCTTAACGACTGTTCGGGATGGGCTGAAGTTTTTATATGCGGCTTTGAATGAGATGGGCGTCAGCTATTTCCCCACGCAATCCAACTTTTTCTTAATTGACGTGAAGCAGAGCGCGGATGATGTTTTTAAGCGGATGCTGAAACAAGGCGTGATTGTGCGCTCCATGAGTTCTTACGGACTGCCGCAGTATATCCGGATCAACGCCGGACTCCCTGATGAAAATGCCCAATTTATCGAAGCATTCAAACAGGTGCTGTGATGAAATCCTTGCTGATTACCATTGACGGACCCGCAGGCGCGGGCAAAACCACCGTCAGCCGGATGCTGGCAGCGCGGCTCGGATATTCTTATGTGGATACCGGCGCATTGTATCGGGCAATTGCTTATGCAGCAAAAACAGCGCGGATTGCCTCAGATGATGCGGCGTTGGAAGAACTTTGCCGCAAGATAAAATTGGAAGTGATTCCCCGACAGGACGGCTTTTGTCTGATGCTTGACGGCATTGACATCAGCGATAAAATTCGCACACCGGAAATTACCATGCTGGCATCCGCGATTTCCGCAAGACCTGTGGTCAGAAAATATCTGCTTTATCTTCAACGCGAATTGGGCAAAAATAAGCAATGCGTATTTGAAGGGCGGGACATGGGGACAGTGGTGTTTCCTGATGCGGATATGAAATTTTTTCTCAGCGCGTCATTGAAAATGCGGGCGGATCGGCGATATGAAGAATTGAAAGCCAAAACCGGACAGACGCGGGAAGAGGTTGAAAAAGATATGGCTTGCCGGGACAAAAACGACAGCAGCAGAGACATTGCGCCGCTTGTGCCTGCCAAAGATGCCGTGATGATTGATTCCACGGATCTTTCAGCAGAAGAGGTGGTCAGCAGCATGATTAGGAGAATAACGCACCTGATATAGGCGTATCTGCCATTTCAAGGTGCTGTTTTTATGTATTATTGCCGCAAAAAATTTGTTTTTATGAAGGGGTGTTTATCATGGTGAATCAGGACAGATTGGCTCAGACGTTTATGTCTCTTGTGCAGATTGACAGCATATCGAAACAGGAAGCGGCTGTCTGCGCCGAAATCAGAAAAATATTATCGGAATTGGGCGCGGAAATCGTAACAGATAATGCCGGTGAGCGTATCGGCGGCAAT
Organism: Desulfonema limicola; assembly: GCA_020718925.1. Taxonomy (GTDB): domain Bacteria; phylum Desulfobacterota; class Desulfobacteria; order Desulfobacterales; family DYRC01; genus DYRC01. Next base: position 2,469 of record DYRC01000301.1, on the reverse strand, counting down.
GCGGGAAATCTGATTGCCAAATTTGCCGGAAATGTCAACGCGCCCCCGCTGCTGCTCAATGCCCACACAGACACGGTAGAGCCGGGCAGAAATATCAAGCCGGTATTCAAAGACGGCGTATTTACCAGTCAGGGCGATACGATTCTGGGTGCGGACGATAAAAGCGCAGTGGCAATTCTGATAGAAGTGATGCGGATATTGAAAGAAAAAAATCTGCCGCACGGACCGATTGAACTGGTGCTGACGGTTTGTGAGGAAGTCGGGCTTCAGGGCGCGAAAAATATGGATTTTAGCCTGATTTCTGCCAAATCCGGTTATGCGCTGGATGCTACGGACACCGAAGGCATTGTAACCCGCGCACCGGCTGCCAATAAATTTCAAATCCGGGTGCATGGCAAAGATGCTCATGCCGGAGCAGCCCCGGAAAAAGGCATCAACGCCATTGTTCTTGCCAGCAAAGCCATTGCCGGACTTGATATTGGCAGAATTGATTCTGAAACCACCTGTAATATCGGCATCATCGAAGGCGGTATGGCGACAAATATTGTGCCTGCGCTGGTTACGGTCAAAGGCGAAGTCAGAAGCCATGATCCCCAAAAGCTGAAAGCCGTTACGCACAGGATTTTGTCTGCGTTCAGATCTGTGGTGGAAAATTACGCGCCGCGCACAGAAGACGGTCTTCCGCGCCTAGAAATTGATCTTGAAGATGATTTTTCACATACAAATATTCCCGATGATCATCCGGTTGTGAAAATGGCACAGCAGGCTGCGGACAATCTGGGACGCAACATGATTCCCAAAATTACCGGCGGCGGCGCGGATGCCAACATTTTTTTCAGCAAAGGCATTATTGTAGGCGTTTTGGGAACCGGAATGCGCGATATGCACACCACGCGCGAAAATATCCGGCTGGAGGATATGGTACATGCTGCCGAACTTGTATCGGAAATCATCCGGCTTCATGCGATGGAGGCGTAAATGCTGGCATATTTTGATTGTTTTTCCGGCATCAGCGGAGATATGACGATGGGCGCGTTGATTGATCTCGGCGTGCCGCTTGAATGGCTCAATGAGTCGCTGCAACGCCTTCCGCTGCAAGGTGTTGAGTTGTCGCTGACTTCGATTTCCCGCATGGGCATTTATGCCAAACGCCTTCGGGTTTATGTGAAAGAGGGTTCACACGAGCGGCATTATGAAGATATAAAATATCTGATAGAAAACAGCCCTTTGTCTTCACAAGTCAAGGAAACAAGCTTGAAAATTTTCTCCGTGCTTGCCCATGCTGAAGCAAAAATTCACGGCTGTCCGATAGAGCATGTTCATTTTCACGAAGTCGGCGGAATTGATGCGATTGCGGATATTGTCGGCACTGCCTTGTGTCTGGAATATCTGGGAATTACCCGGATAGCCGCATCTGCAATACCGCTTGGCACAGGATTTGTTTCCTGTCGTCACGGAATTTTGCCCCTGCCCGCGCCTGCTACGGTTGCGATTCTTTCCGGCGTTCCGGTCTATGGAACAGATGTTGACAAAGAATTGGTTACGCCTACGGGTGCGGCAATTATCAAAAGCTTATCCGAGTCTTTCGGAGAAATGCCGGAAATGACGATTGAAAAGATCGGTTATGGCGCAGGGGAGCGCAACCTTGAAGATCGCCCGAATCTGCTCAGAATCATTACCGGACATCCCAAAGCGGCAAATTTCCAAAAAGATGAGATTATGGTGCTTGAGACCAATATTGACGATATGAATCCGGAAATCTTCGGATTTCTGATGGAGAAGCTGTTTGAAGACGGAGCCTTGGATGTGTATTGGATTCCGGTGTTTATGAAAAAAAATCGCCCCGGAACACTGATTCAGGTTTTATGCCGGAAAGAAAAAAAAGACGCGCTGATTGCCCGAATTTTATCTGAAACCACATCGCTGGGCGTAAGGTTTTATGCGGCTCATCGGCAGATACTGGCGCGTGAGCAGGCGGAAGTTGAAACCGCTTTCGGCAAAATTCAGATGAAACGGATTATCCGCCCGGATGGAAGTTTCAGGCTGATTCCCGAATATGAGGTCTGCAAAAAAATAGCCATTGAAAAAAACATGCCGCTTAAAGCCGTGTATGACGCGCTGAAAAGCTAAGCGAATATAGTTATATCGGAGTCGCTTTTTTATTATATTCGGAAGCTGCTTCATTGATATCGAAAAGCAGTTTTCTGATGTCATCCTTTCTACATCATGCTCCCGATAGTCTCTGATTTTATCAAGATTGTTTTTAAGCAAAATATTCATCAGACATCATTCGGGATTTGAAACCCGCCCCGCCAAAATCTGAATTCTATGTAAGAAAAATTCTTCTCCGTCATAAACGGTATGAAATAGGTCAAAAATGATTCATCGCGGAATGCAGCATTTGAAAAAAATATTTGACAAACTTTCAATATTCGGAAAGATATGACGTATAAACTGAGGAGATAACAA
>DYRC01000300.1 GCA_020718925.1 Desulfonema limicola | reverse complement strand
GGGGGGGAGACATCATCGGTACTCCCCTCTCCTTTCAGGGGAGGGACCGGGGGAGGGGTGCTTTGCAACTGAGGAAAAAACAGAAAGGCATGATATGTCAGAGCGCAATATTCATATCGGAGGAGATGCCGACGGCGGCAATATCATTGTTGCCGGAGATGGCAATGTTATCCATGTTCATCCGCAGAGCGTCAAACAAGTACGGTCAGCGGATCCGCCGTCAGAAATATCCGGTAAAAAGCCGCTTGTTTTTCTCTGTCATGCCAAAGAAGACGCTCCTGCGGTTAAAAATCTTTATGACAGATTACAGCAGAACGGCTGCAATCCGTGGATGGATGAGATTGATTTATTAGGCGGTCAGGATAAAAATTTGGAAATCAGACAGACTTTGAAAAATGCGGATTTTGTCATTGTCTGCCTGTCAACGCAGGCGGTGCGGAAACGGGGAGAGCTTCACAAGGAAGTCAGATGGGCATCGGATTATCAGGATGAAATGCCGCCGGGCGATATTTTTCTGATTCCTGTCCGATTGGATGATTGCGAACCTCCGCTCCCGTTGTCTCATCTGTATTGCGTTGATCTGTTTGCGCCCTACGGGTTTGAAAAACTGCTCAAATCTCTGATGAAACGGCGGTGATGAATTTATGTATGAACTTCATCCCGAACAGAAGAAAGCGTTTCAGGCCATGACGCCCGGACAGAAGCTTCAATTATTGTCAGACCTTTACAACTCTGCGCGAAAGCTCAAAGCAGCCGGATTGCGGAAACAGCACCCGGATTGGAGCGAAGAACAGATTGAACAAAAGGTCAGGGAGATTTTTCTTTATGCCCGAACATGATCTTTTCAAAATTTTTATCAGCCGCTTAAATGCGCTGAATATCTGCTATATGATAACAGGTTCTGTGGCAAGTACCATTTACGGCGAACCCAGATTCACGCATGACATAGACCTTGTGATTGAACTGAACCCGGAAGATGCGGAAAGAATCGAAGAGGCGTTCCCGATAGAAGAGTTTTATTGCCCGCCTTCCGAAGTCATCAGATTGGAAATGAGCCGATCACAACGGGGGCATTTTAACCTGATTCATCATCAAACCGGCTTCAAAGCAGATATTTATCTCTCTGGTCAGGAAAAACTGCATCAATGGGCATTGAGCATCAGAAAGCCGTTTGAAGCAGATGGTGAAACATTTTGGATAGCACCTGCGGAATATGTTATTATCCGAAAATTGGAATATTATCAGGAAGGCGGCTCTGAAAAACATTTGCGGGATATTTCCGGTATTTTATCGCTTTCCTCTGATCAGATTGACTTTGAACAACTTTATGAAAAAATTAGTGAAAACAGACTTGAAACAGAATGGAAAAAAATAGGCACATGAAAGAATCAGATAAAAAACAAATCAGACTGTGGATTGAAACTTGGAAGAAAGCAGGCGCCGCATTGGAAGAAATAAGACGGCGTGAATTGGAATCGTCTGATTATGGCAAAAATCAGGACATTATTGATAATATGCTGCAATTTGCCTGTGAAAACAGAAAACCCCGGCTGACCAGCGGATTGGTGGAACAGCAGCGATGGTTTATGAAAATGCGGGAAAAACTCAGGAAGGAAGCTGATGAATCTTCTTCTTGAAGCCGGAACAGAAATTCAGCGTTTTATGCAGACAAAATGATATTTCGGAGTCTGTAACAGCTTATGTGGCATAAACTCGGATTACGCGGCAGAATTTACATCATTCTGAGTGTTCTGATGCTCATCACCCTGATAGGCGGCGTGGTGATGATCCGATATACCTATCGGATGGAAACGCTCTTAACGCTCGTTATTGACAGAGACATCGGCGCGTTTAAGACTGCTGAAGCCTTGCAGACCGCTATGGTCAATCAGAAAAGCATCGGTTCCTACTATTTTCTGGATAAAGACCCGGACTGGCTCAGGCAATTAGGAGAATATCGCCAATTATTCAAGGAGCATCTGAGCAGAGCCTCTTTTATGTCAGACAGTAAAGAGCAGAGCGATGCTCTCAGGCAGATTGAGTCCGGATATGATGATTATGTGAGAATCGAAGATCGCGCCTATAAAAAAGGAGATGCGCTGCTGTATCGCAATGCCGGAGATCATTTTTTCAAACTGTTCACGCTCTGCGAAAATTATAAAAATATTCATCGGCAAAGAATTTCGGACGTAAGCCGGGAAAGCCGGAGAGAAGCCCGTTACCTCAGAATTATTATGCTCATGGCGATCAGCATGTCTTTTTTTCTGATTTTTTTTCTGGCGATTATCTTTATTCATACCCATTCCGAGCTTGAAAAAAGCCGGGAACATCTTCAGCAGACTGAAAAAATGGCAATGGTGGGCAAACTTGCGGCAAGCATGGCGCACAGCATCCGCAACCCGTTCACATCTGTCAAGATGCGCCTGTTTTCATTAAGCCGCTCTCTGAAAATGAGCGAGGCGCAACAGGAAGATTTTGAAGTGATTTCTCAGGAAATCCGGCATGTGGATACGATTGTTCAGAATTTTCTGGAATTTTCCCGTCCGCCCCGCCTTAAAATGCAAGCCATCAGCCCGTCTGCGGTGGTGGATATGACGCTTCAACTTCTGGAACACCGTCTGAACTCTTACGAAGTCAGCGTCAGGTTTGTCCGCAAAGAAAATATGCCGGAAATTATGGCTGATCCGGAGCAGTTGAAAGAAGTTATCGTCAATCTGATGATCAATGCGTGCGAGGCTATGGGAAACAAGGGCGGACAGATCATCATTTTTGAAGAAACAGTGCCTGATCGCAGTGCTGTTGTGATTCGTATCAGAGATAACGGACCTGGCATTCCCAAAGCCGTTAAAGAAAAAAATTTTCAGCCGTTTTTCACCACCAAAGAAGAAGGCACCGGTTTGGGATTAAGTATCGCTGCCCGCATTATTGAAGAACATGGCGGAAAGCTGGAAGCAGAATCCAAAGAAGGATATGGCGCAACCTTCAGATTGACGCTTCCGGCGCAGATATGAGTAAGATTCCATGTATCAATCACTTAAATGTTTCCCCAAAAATATTCCGACCTTTCTGATTCCTTTATTATCAGAAGTTAATAAGGAATGTATTATATAACTCCTTTTCATGTTTTCAGGATTTGCATGACAATTTCTGTAAAATATGTTAGTTTTCATACGATTTTTTCAGAAAAAATGCAAAATCTCAATTCCCGGAGATGGTAAATATTTTGAAACAAACTGTTATCGGTTTATTTTGTCTGTGCTTTGTATTTCAGACATCTGTTCATGCCGCTGTTATTGCGCTGGATGTGGGACATTTTCCTGCCCGCCCCGGTGCGGTAAGTGCGACCGGAGAAACAGAATTTGAGTTTAACCGCGCCTTAGCGATAGTTCTCAGACAGGTCTTGCAGGATCGGGGCTTTACAGTGAACATGATCGGCGAATCCGGCGATATGAAAGAACTTGAAGCACGAACCCGCGCAGCAAAAGGGGCGGATATTTTTTTATCCCTGCACCATGATTCTGTGCAGCCGCGCTATCTGGAATATCGGGAAATCAAGGGCAGGCGTCAGCATTACTGCGACCGATTTTCAGGATTTTCGCTCTTTGTTTCGCGGATTAATCCTGATGCGGCGCAAAGTCTCAGATGTGCGGTTTCTATCGGAAAATCACTGCGTCAAGCCGGATTTACGCCATCACCGCATCATGCGGAGCCTATCCCCGGCGAAAACCGCCTGTTTGCCGATCAACTCAATGGTGTATATTATTTTGATGAATTGGTGGTATTGAAAACCGCTGCCATGCCTGCGGTGCTGATCGAAGCCGGAATTATTGTCAATCGCACTGACGAGGCAGTGTTAAAGCAGCCTCAAACCCGCAAAAAAATTTCAACGGCAATTGCTGATGGAATAGAAGAATTTTTCAAAAAACGATAAGCAAAGGAGAATCTGTATGATGCGAAGATTGTTTTTCTGTCTGATGTTCGGGCTGTTGATGGCAAATACTGCTCTGGCAGCTAAGGCTTTTGATTGTGATAATCCGGTCTCTGATGATGAAATTGCCGCGTGTCTGAATACGGAGCTGCGCGACAGCGACAAAAAGATCAACGAAACCTATAAGGCGTTGATGAATAAACTTGATGCAGCGGCAAAAGATCGCTTGAGAAAAGAGCAGCGCAGCTGGCTTAAATACCGTGATGGCGCCTGTAAATTGGATAACAAAGAGAGTAATCGGGAAAAATGGTTTCAAAAAATTCTGCAAGACCATAAGCAGACCGTGTGCGTCGTCCGATTTACCCGCGCCCGCACCGAGCAGTTGGATACCATGCTTGCAAGCCTCACTGTCCCGGATAATGACGATGCTCAGAACGCGCTGGGAGACAATGATCGTTATGAAATATCGTCATCTGTCAGCCATAGCAAAGGCAAGTGGTACTATGAGGTGCTGGTGAATGTGGGCGAAATTGCCAAATCTGCGGAAACCACCTTGTGGCTGGGCGCAAGCAGTTCTTATGGCAATACCGGGCGTTTGTTCAACATTCGGCGCAAAGACGTAAAACAATCCATTGTCCGGCTGGGATTCGGCTTTGATTTTGATAATGGCAAGTATTTCCAGCACACCAACGGCACATGGCTGAAACCGCCGGGCAGTGCGGAAGGTTTTGATATGAAAACCGGGCATAAATATAGCGCGTATATTACGTCCAGCGTGGCAATGAATCCGATGCTGGCAAACAAATCGCTTCAGATCAATTTCGGGGAACAGCCGTTTGCATATCCTATGCCGAATGGCTATCGTCCGTTTATTGAAAAATAAGCTGT
>DYRC01000299.1 GCA_020718925.1 Desulfonema limicola | reverse complement strand
ACAATTCCGATTCTCATTGACTTTTCTTTCATATCCGTACTATAATATATAATTATTGATTTGTAAAGTTATTTTTACTTAAATTCTTAGGTTCCGCTATGATCCTGACGGAGATTATATTATCAAAGACGTATCTTTCAGAATCCGCCCCGGCGAATTTGTAGCGTTTGTAGGCGGATCAGGTTCGGGAAAATCTACGCTCATGCGGATGCTGATGGGATTTGAGAAACCGGAATCCGGCACGATCTGCTATGATGGTCAGGACCTTGCAAATTTGGATTTGAGAGAAGTCAGACAGCAAGCCGGGGTGGTGCTTCAGGATAGTCAGGTGCTTCCGACCACCATTTTTCAGAATATCATCGGCACATCTTCTCTGACCCAGGATGATGCTTGGGAAGCCGCTCGGATGTCCGGGCTGGCTGAAGACATCAGGCAGATGCCGATGGGAATGCACACGGTTGTCAGCGAAGGCGGCGGAACATTTTCCGGGGGGCAGCGTCAGCGTCTGATGATTGCCAGAGCTGTTGTCAATAAGCCCAGAATATTGTATCTTGACGAAGCCACAAGCGCGTTGGATAACCGGACTCAGTCTCAGGTAACAGAAAACATGGACAAGCTTCAGGCGACCCGGATTGTGATTGCTCATCGCCTAAGCACTATTGTCAACGCAGACCGGATTTTTGTTTTGGAGCGTGGTGAAATTCGGGAAAGCGGCACTTATGAAGAATTGACGAAACTTGACGGCGTGTTTGCCCAGCTTGCAAAGCGTCAGATTGTCTGATTTACAACAAGGAGAAAATAATGTCAGAATATATGATTCAGCATCCGGAAACCTACTTCAATGCGTTTATTCCTCCGCGTGATTCCTTACTGGCAGAACTTGAGGAACAAGCCCGGAGCGAACAGATTCCGATCATCGGTCCCGTAGTCGGAGAATTGCTCTTTATTCTGGCTGCGGCGGCAAAGGCAAAGCGGATTCTGGAATTGGGAACGGCTATCGCCTATTCGACTATCTGGCTGGCTCGCGCCTGTGAAAGCACGGGCGGACATGTTCTGACCTTGGAAAGCAATCCTGATTTGGCAGAACGGGCAAAAATCAATCTTCATCGGGCAGGATTATCTCAGAGAGCAAGAATCAAAGTGGGCGATGCAATTGAGGAAATGGCTGAGATAAAAGAACCGTTTGATTTTATCTTTATGGATATTGACAAACAATATTATTTAAGCGCGCTCAATCCGTGCAGCCGGCTTCTTAAAAAAGGCGGGCTTCTGATTACGGATAATACGGGCTTTAAAGACGCGGATGATTTCAATCAGGCGATAGCTGCTCATTCAGACTGGAAAGTCGTGCAGTTGTATGCGTTTTTACCTGCACATTCGCCGGAAAAAGACGGATTATGTTTCGCGCTCAGAGTCTGAATATGTTCACTCCCCTAAGTCTGTCTGAAAGCTTCTGGGTACGATTTAATATGTTCCGCACTTCCGGCGCAATCTGAGCAATCTGAGCTATCTTGTTAATTATAAGCATTTCGCGTTTTTTAAATTCGATATTGATGTGTTGAAGCGGCTCTGACAATGAATTTATTCTGCTTAAAATTTGTTTCTTCAATGGCTCGAAACATATATCCACCATAATGTGAGCAATTTTTCCCGATTCAAGTTCCCGATTCACAGCATCCTGATATGCTTTTTTGAAATCCGCTCTGATTTCTTTAACCTGATGACGCTTGATCGTTTTTATGATGAATATCACTTCACCGACCGACACGCCTCCCACAGCACCCACAAATCCGCATAATCCGACCCCCAAAAATAACGTGCCGAACACAATCATAAAGTCGTCGAAATCAAAATTCATCACAATCAATGTTCCCATCAGGATTGCGCCTGCTATCAGCCCTATCACATAACCGAATTTCGCGCTCTTCAATCGTATTTTGTTTTTATCTTCTTCTTTTGTCAAATCGCTGATCACGTCTGTTGTTTTTATTTTTTTCAATATCGAACTCACTTCAACAGATTCATTTACACTGAGATTATCATAAGCCCGATTGACCGACTGTAAAAACTCAAACGCATTTTTATGGAGATTTTCTATTTTTTTCGGGATGATGTCAGAATTAAAGAGCAATATCTGCTGAAATATCTGGTATGCCGGGTCTTTTATCTGATCCCAGACCTTTATCAATTCCTGCCGCACATCCTTCTGAACATCTTCAATAATGCCCTGAATAGACTCTTCAACAGCCTGCGATACGGTTTCGGAGAGTTCAGTTTGAAATTTTATCGGATTTTTATCAAAGTTATCATAAGTATCCAGTTCGGACTCAATAATATCCATAGCTGATGCGCGTATTTCCTGGGGATATGAAAACAACTCTTTTCTTACTTTATCAATAATGACGTCTATGACACTGTTGATTTCATCCTGTTTAGCCTGAATAATTGAAATTCCCTCCTCTGCCGCATTACACGCTTCTCTTAACTGCAATTGCTCATGTTTCAAAGCAGGTTCTGTTTTTCCGATATTCTCAAGTATTTCTTCAGCAATCGCAATAAGATGGTCTATCAATTCGTATAAAGAAACAGAGTCTTGTTTTTGTTCAAAAATTTTATCAATGCGCTCAATCAGACTGTCAATCTTCAATACCTGACATGAGGTTTTCAGCCGTTTGAAATTGCCTAACAGCGCTTTATTTATGGCGTCTTCTTCATAAGGCGCAAGCGAATATGTATCAGTCTTCATGTCCCGCTCTTTCTATAATATGCGTTGCTGCATTTAACAAATTCTGACACACCGCATCAGGGACGATTCCCTTTGCTGCCAGCATCCCGGTTTCATCTTTATAGCCGGTTCTGACCAAAACAGCCTGTCCGCATCCGGCTTGACGGGCGCACTCAATATCTTTTGCGCTGTCGCCCACCATGACAGAGCAGGAAATGTCAATATCATATCGCTGTGTTGCCTGATAAATCAAGCCCGGCTTGGGTTTGCGGCATAGGCAGTTGTCATCCGGAAGATGCGGACAAAAAAAGATGTCTGTAATCCTGCCGCCGTGTTTTTTAACCGTCTCGCACATCATCTCGTGAATCGCATTCAACTCTTCCGGCGTTGTCAATCTCCGCGCCACTGCAGACTGATTTGTAATCACGATGATGGTATAACCGCGTTCGGTAAGCATTCGGATTGCGTCAAGGCTGCCCGGCAGAAATTCAAATTCCGCCCGACTTTTGATATAATTCGGCGAATCGCGGTTAATCACGCCATCCCGATCCGAAAAAATAACCTTTTGCAGCATGATTTACTCCGCCAATGTAAAAGCCCCGGGAAAGCCTTTTTCTTTCAGATTGTTTTCATACTGCTGCGCCAGATCGAGATTGTTCCATCTGCCCACCAGTACCCGATAAAATTTCTGATCGCCGCGCTGAGACGGAACAACCTGAGCGTGTCCATACGTTTTTTTAAGATTTTCGCTGAGATTTTTAGCATTTTTCAAATCACCGAACGCGCCGACCTGAACCGTGAAATTGCCGTTATAATAATCTGCGGGCTTATAAATGACCGTTTCAGTCTCAGATTCGCCGAAAATTCCGCCGAAAATTGTATCTGAAACGGATTCAGTTCGCTGAACCTGAGCCGGCGTTCCCAGCGCAGTTACTTCCACTTTTACGGTTCCGGGTCTGACAACCCCCAGTTGTTGAGCAGCCGCATAAGATAAATCTATGATTCTGCCCTGAATAAATGGACCTCTGTCATTGATTCGCAAATCTATGCTTCGGTTATTTTCAAGATTTCTGACCCGGACATAGGTGCCGAGCGGCAGAAGTTTATGCGCCGCAGAAACCGTGTGCATATCGTAAGTTTCACCGCTGGATGTCCGTTTGCCATGAAACGGGTCTCCGTACCATGACGCAATGCCGACTTCCTTATATCCGTGTGCCTGAGAAAATGGAAAATACCATGTATCGCCGACTTTATAAGGCTTATCGCGCGGCACAGACACGGTCCGAACCCGCTCCGTTGTTGTGCATCCCTGACACAATACCCATAAAAAAGACAAAATAACCATCACCGATGAGAATTTACAGCGTTTCAACATGATCACCTCTGTTCCTGCTTCAGGTTTATAACCTTGTCAAAGTCTTTGTTTGGTATCGAAGATTGGATTTATAAACAGTTTGTTTGACTGCTGATTCTGTGTTGTCAATGCCATCAATCTTCGATTAACGGCAGCCGCCAGTTGTCATAACCGGCAAATTGGGTGCTGTTCAGTATCTTAATACATGATTCAGATAGGCTATATTCCAAAGCATCTGATAAAACAATCCCGATGTTTCTCATTTCTTTCTCCTTATTTTTCTACAATCCCATGACCTGTTCCACACTCATAATGTTTCTTCACAGAGATTTAAAACATATTCGGGAAAAAATCAAGCGAGAGTCTGAACGTGGGTATCTGAAACAGATAAACGCTTGGGTTTCATTTTTGGGTAAGCTTATTTGTCGGATCGCCTTCTGCAATCATTGCCATCATTACCTCACGCTCAGGTACGCCCGGAAGGATTCCTGTCAGCACAGATTCCATAACCGTAACGCCATCCTGATTCTGCCACACAATTTCAGCTTTTGCCAGAACAAGTTCGGTTATCTTCATGTTCGTTCCTGAAATGACCGGTGAGCCGTGTTCGCTCAGTTCGATATGTTCGTAAGTTGTTTTGAGACAGGCAAACCCCATAAAAATTTCCTTTCTGTGAATCAGGATTGAAGGATGAACCGCTGATTCTTATGATTTTCTCTGATTTCCATGAGCATAAAAATCAGTGC
>DYRC01000298.1 GCA_020718925.1 Desulfonema limicola | reverse complement strand
TAACGCTGTTTATTTTCAATGGCAAGAAAAAAACAGAAACGCCGACCGCTCTCCTGTTTGTCTGAACCGGGATTTTCAGGATTTTATGATTACCCGGATATTGAACCGCTGATTGCGCTGATTTTTTAATCACAGAAATCAGGGGAAATCCTGAGAATCAGCGGTTCTGACGCTGAAACAGTCCCGAAGCCTGTCTGCTATCAGGAGAATAACGAAGAGAATTAAGAAGTGAAATTGTCTGTGGAACTGATAAATGAATACAATTTTAGGCAAAAAAAAACAGATTTCAGGTGATAAGTCAAGGGGATTTTTGAATTGCTGATGGTGATTTTTTTTGCCGGATACCGTGTACAGACGCCGTACAGATTGAAATCCTCTTCCGGCAGCAGACGGGCTGACCTGCTTGCGGTAATTCACAAAATGCCCGATGAGTCAGCTATCGAACGGCTCATGGAACGAATGGTCGGAGAGCAATTTTTCAGAACTTTGGCATAACAAAGAAGGCATTTTATTGAGGAGTAATATCAACATACGTTCCCACGATTCGCAGATGCCGGGTCATTTTATCCCGTTCAATGACTTTGCCCCTGCCCAATATCCGTTTCCACTCGCCGGATTTTGTTTTCATACGGATTTCAAGTTTGTGGCAGTCTCTTTTATTCATAATATACTCATTGAAAATATTCAGCACATCATCTGTCTCGTCAGGATGCAGCAGATTCAGCCATGTATCATAAGATGAAGGCATTTCATAAGGTTCATAGCCCAGCATACTGTAAAAATAAGGACTGAAATATACCTCGTCCGTGTACATATTCCAGTCATACACTGCGTGCGTGGATGCTTCTATGGCAAGTCTGAGTTGTTCCTCACTTTTTTTCAGAGATTCTTCCATCTGCTTGCGCTCGGTGATGTCTTCAAGAAAACCCTTCAGATATTTAGGGTTGCCATCATTATCCGGGACAACGTGAAGAAACAGATTGGCAGTAATAATTCTCCCATCTTTGCAGCGGCAGCGGTTCTCATAAACATGCCAATCATCAGCCCCTTTGACAACCTCTCTGATAAATATGGGGCGCTGAGTCGGATCAGCATATAATTTTTCTGCGATATTCGACATATTTACGATAGAAATCAGTTCTTCAGAGGAGGCATAGCCCAGCATCTCTGCCAGAGCCGGATTTGCCCTGATAAATTTGCCTTCAACCGTTGTTCTGAATATACCGAAAGGACTGCTTTCAAATAAATTATAATATTCTTTTTCTCTTTTCTGTACAATGTCTTCGGTCCGCTTGCGCTCTGCGATTTCTGCCTGTAATCGTTTGTTAAGACTACGCAATTCGCTGATATCATTGAAACGCGCCATTGCAACACTGATTGCCTGTGTGATTTCATTGATTCGCGGGGGTTTTGTCAGAAACGCACCGATTCCTGATAAATACGCTCTCTCCGACAAATCTTCCTCTGTATAATTGGTCAGCATCACCACCGGCGTGGGACGGATTTCCTGAATCCGTCTGGTAAGTTCTATGCCGTCCATATCCGGCAGCATATAATCCATCAGAATCACATCCGGAATCCGTGAACTAACCATTTCCATTGCCTGCTTGCCATTTTCTGCCACGCCGACAATATTGTATCCTGATTTTTCCAATATCAGCCGGTTTATCCCGGATGTTATCTGATCATCTTCCACCATCAGCACACGAATATCTTTTATTTCTGACCAACCGGCTTCAAACAGACTATGCGCCTTGATTCTTTTGGAAAAAATGACTTTATTGCCTTTTGAATTATACGCGACCCGGTCTGCGGATTTTCTGAGAAGATAAATTCCCCGTCCTGAAGGTCTGTCAAGATTTCTTATATTTGTCGGATCCGGCACTGCTTTCACATCAAATCCTCTGCCGTCATCCTGAATCGAAATTTCAAGCTCCTCAGTTCCGTAATAAACTTCGATCAATATCCGCCGGTCTCCGTACAAAGGGGAATTACGCCGCTCATGACATATTTGCCCAAACGCTTCCTCATTATAAAGCCCGATGTTTTTTTTAAATTCGGTCAGCTCCAGATTTCCGTGTTCAACGGCATTGGCGATGGTTTCAAACAGGGCTATGGTCAGTTTCCCATGCTCTTCCTTTTCCAAAACCATCTTTCTGCAAATATCATACATCACTTTGGGGATCATGGCGTCAATATCCGCATGTCTTGTTTTGATGCTCAGAATGCTTTTGCGCTCTGTATGAAAGCTGTTCAGAGGCATTTCACCGCTTTCGGCATTTATCATCTTAATGGATATAAGAATCAGATCGTCTTGAAAAGAGAGTTTGTTCTGAAATTTGATGGCATTATCCAAAATCGCATCCGTGAGACTTAACCTAACCCCCCGGACCCCTTCCCTGCAGGGAAGGGGGAGAAGAACTCCCCTCTCCGTTTCGGGGAGGGGCTGGGGGAGGGGTTCGATGGGCAGAATGCTTTTCTCAATGCCGCTCAGTCCGAAAATTTCTCCTCTGAAATTTCTTGCTTCGGGAATCCCATCGGTAAATGCTAACAACAGATCGTCTTTTTGTAATACAATATCTTTTTCATGATAAACAGTTTCCTCAAAAACCCCCAGCGGCATTCCGGTAGGCTTGAGTCGGATAATCTTATCGTCTCTGAGAATCATCGGATTAGGCAGACCCGCAAGGCAGTATGTCAGTTTCATGGTTTCAATATCAAGCAGGGCGCAGAACGTGGCAATAATATCATCCGGCAGGATGGTTTTTGACATTGCCCGGTTCAGACGGCTGCACACCACCGCAGGCGAAAGGGTTGTGGCAGAAATTTCTCTGAACATGGTTTTGAGGGTATTGGCAGTCATTGCCGCAGCAACGCCGTGTCCCGTAACATCTGCCAGAAAGATCAGCAGGCTGTTTTCCGAAGGCGCGATGATGTCCAAAGTATCTCCGCCGAAATTTTCTGCCGGAAGACATCTGACCGTGATTTCAGCCCATTTTGTCATGGGAAGATCAAGGCTGATAACCATGTCATAAATCTTTTTGGCGCGGGATAACTCCATTCTGAACAATTCTTCCCGCTGTTTTTCTTCAGTAATATCGTCTAAAATACCGACATAGTCTGTTATGTTTCCGTAAATATCCCGGATAGCGGTGATGTTCAGGATTGCCCGATATGTTTCGCCGCCCTTTCGTCTGCTGGTAATTTCTCCTTTCCAATGCCCGGTGACTTCTGTCAGACGCCGGATATTGTTTTCCGATGGTATGCCGGTTTTATCTAATCGGAGCAGAAAAGAAAGATTCTTTCCGGTAATTTCTTCAGAAGAATAGCCGGTAATTGCGGAAAAGGCAGGATTGGTAATCAGCGCATTTCCTTCGGCATCTGTCATCCATACGCCTTCAGGAGTATTTTCAATGATTTTTGTCGCAAGATGCGTCCGCTCATAAACCTGTTTTCGGAAAGCCATGCCGTAAGCCATCAGCAATTCAACCAGCGGCACGGAGATACGGTCCGCTATCTGTGCAAGCGTGATCTTCGGCTCGCTCTTTGCATAGACATTCAACGATTCTTCAAATATCTCGGCAATATCTTCCGGCGGAATGCCGTTTTGCAGAATTTCATCCCCCAGAATAGCGATATCTGCCAGATATTCCTCCTCAGAGGAGTTGAGATATTCGGAAAACAGGCTGGTAAATCGGTGCTTGTAATCTTTTTCGTCGGTCATCGTGTCTCCACCCCTCCCCCGACCCCTCCCCTGAAAGGAGAGGGGAGTTCTCCCCCTTCCCTTTCAGGGAAGGGGGCCGGGGGGTTAGGTCATCCGATAAATCATAATCGCAGCATCATCTCTGACAATATGATAGTCTTGAAAAATACGATACGCCAATGTCATCAGATCGCCTTGTGTATCATAAGCCGTAATATTTGCCCGCTCATGAAGTCCGTCTGTGAACATGATCACCAGATCATTGGGCAGCAGTTGTTTTTCTTCAATGAAAAGCTTGCGGAAACCGCCGCCGACAATGCCGAAATTACTGGTAAGCCGGGTCATTTTTTCTTGTGAAAAAATCATGGCTCGGGTATTGCCGATGCCTGCATACCGAAGCAATCCGGTTTTCTCATCAATGCGAGCCACGCCCATTGCCACGCCTCTGGTATGCCGGATTGCCGCATCACATCCTCTGAACAAATCAGCAAAATCTTTGTCAGTATTGTTTCTGATATGATTCAGAGCGGCAAGTGCGGCAATTTCCGCAAGATTTCCATGCCCCAGCCCGTCCGCCATCACCAGATGCGTTATGCCGTCCTTATGCCAGAAATCATACATATCTCCGCAAAACGGGCTGTTGTGAAGCGATTGCCTGTGATAGCCTATTTCTTCCAGTACCCCCTTCTCCGTTTCGGGGAGGGTCCGGGGGTGGGGTCTGATTTCTTCCATTTTCGCGTTATGATCCGTGTTCCTTTTCCTATTTCTGAAAATATTTCAAACTCATCCATCAGACGCTTAACCCCCGGCAATCCGCCGCCCAGACCGCCTCGTGTGCTGTATCCGTCCGTCATTGCCAGTTGAACGTCGCTGATGCCGGGTCCCTCATCTTCGGAAATGATTTCTAAGCCTTGCCGAGCTTTGTCAGAAACAGGGATGAAAAACAGCATTCCTCCGTAACCTGTATGAAAAAAAAGATTACTGGCAAGTTCCGAAACGCCGGTTTCAATGTAACTGACATCTATGGGTGAAAATCCCAGTTCTTCAGCTTTATGTCTGGCAGTTCTGCGGGCTTGGGCAATATGGTGTTCTCTTGTTATCCGAATCGAACACGCCGCCTTATCTCTTAACACCTGACA
>DYRC01000297.1 GCA_020718925.1 Desulfonema limicola | reverse complement strand
CAGATCCTTGAGAACCCGGGTATCGCCTGCGAGCAGCTTTTTGAATATGAAATCAAGTTTGGGTGTCAGTAAAAACATAATGGTTTTAGGAGTTACGCAGTTGAAAAAATAACCTATTGATTTTTATAGGATCGGCATTGTGCGCTACACAAATCGCTATCAATAAAATCAATTATTTAAAATCCAAGTGCGTAACTCCTAGATTTATTATAACGCTATTTATTTTCAATGGCAAGAAAAAAACAGAAACGCCGACCGCTCTCCTGTTTGTCTGAACCGGGATTTTCAGGATTTTATGATTACCCGGATATTGAACCGCTGATTGCGCTGATTTTTATGATTGCGCTGATTTTTTAATCACAGAAATCAGGGGAAATCCTGAGAATCAGCGGTTCTGACGCTGAAACAGTCCCGAAGCCTGTCCGCTATCAGAAGAATAACGAAGAAGAATTTAGGAGAGAGATTGTCTGTGAAGCTGATAAATGAATACTATTCAGAGTAAAAAGTAACAGATTTGGGGTGATAAGTCAAGGGGATTTTTGAATCGCTGATGATGCTGATTTCTGAATCAGGATTGAGGGATTTCTAACCCCGAAGGGAGGATGTCCTTAAAATTCAAAAACTATCCGATATATCAAATATATTTAAGCCATAATGATTATGATGTCAATCAATAACACATTATTCACATATTTTCCGATATGGTAGGGGTAAGCCCCTGTGCTTACCCATGATCACGGTGCAATCAGCGGGGGAATTGCCCCTACAAAAAATCTGATAGCAAGAAAAACAGTTTCTCGCTTGACAGTCTTATCCGATTTTACTATATTTTTCCGAAATTTAATCATCAGGATACAATCATGCGCGAATATGTGGAAATCAGATTAGCAGCTTTGGGCAGACCTGTGATCTTTGTCATACAGGAAATGGGCAGGATCGCTCTTTTTTTCATTCAGAGCGTCATTCACATCTTTTCCTATCCGTTTCAGTATTTTAAAATCACCGATCAGGTCTATTTTATCGGCGCGAAATCCGTGCTGATTATCTGTCTGACCGGCGGATTTACCGGCATGGTGCTGGGGCTTCAGGGCTATTATACGCTGGTCAGATTCGGCTCTGAGGGAATGCTGGGGTCTGCGGTGGGGCTTACGCTCATCCGGGAACTGGGACCGGTCCTGACCGCCATTATGGTTACTGCCAGAGCCGGATCTTCGATTGCCGCAGAACTCGGCATCATGCGGATTTCCGAGCAGATTGACGCATTGGAAACAATGGACATCAATCCCATCCGATTTTTAGTCAGCCCCAGACTTGCCGCGTCATTTATCAGTTTTCCGCTGCTTACGGCATTGTTTGATGTGATCGGCATTTTCGGCGGATATGTGAGCGGCTGTTTGTTATTGGATATTAATTCGGGAATTTATTTTTCTCACATGCAGAAAAGCGTGGCAATGGAGGACGTCAACGGCGGATTTCTCAAAGCATTTGTGTTTGCGGCAGTGGTGGCAACCATCTGCTGTTTTCAGGGCTATGTAACCCATACACGCAAAGAAGGCTTTGGCGCAAAGGGTGTCAGCTTTGCCACCACATCGGCAGTGGTGTTTTCCTGCGTGATGATTTTTATCACCGACTACATTATTACGTCTTTTCTGATTTAAGGAAATTTATGAACCGCCCTCTGATCCGCTTTGAAAAAATATCCAAATCTTTCGGAGATACCCACGTTCTCAAAGACGCCAATCTTGCCATTTACAAAGGACAGATCACCAGCATTATCGGCAAAAGCGGCGTGGGCAAAAGTGTTCTGCTCAAGATTATTATCGGTCTGCTTGAATATGATTCAGGACAGATATTGTTTAACGGAAAATCCGTGTCAACCATGAGCAAGCCTGAAAAAAAAGCCATGCGGCAGAAATTCAGTTATATGTTTCAGAACACGGCGTTATTTGATTCCATGACCGTATTTGACAACATTGCCCTGCCGCTGATGGAAAAAAACACCTATTCCAAATCTGATATTGAGGAGCGCGTCAAAGATAAAATGACGCAGTTGGATCTTCAGGATATTGACAGCAAATATCCGTCTCAGATTTCCGGGGGCATGAAAAAGCGCGTGGCATTGGCAAGAGCTTTGATTACGGAGCCTGAGATTGTTCTGTTTGACGAGCCGACCACCGGGCTTGATCCGATCCGCAAAAACGCTGTGCATAGCATGATTGCGGATTATCAGAAGAAATTCGGATTTACGGGAATTGTGGTCAGCCATGAAATCCCTGATATTTTTTATATCTCTCAGCGAGTCGCCATGTTGGATAGCGGACAGATTATTTTTGAAGGAAAAGCCGAAGATATTCAACTGGTGTCCGATCCGATTGTCCATGAGTTTATCCGAGGTTCTGAAAGCCGCCGTGATGATCTGACCTGTATGGCGCCACAGACTCAGGGACAGCGGCGTTTTCAGGAAGAAATGGCTCGAATGAAACGCCATCGCCATGCGTTTTCAGTGATTGTGCTGACCTTGAAAAGCCTTCAGGAGATCAAAAGCAGCGCGGGACATGAAGCGTATCAGGCTGCTTTGCGATATTTTGCATTACGAATCCGCAAATATCTCAGAATCACCGACATCTGCTCCCGTTACGGCATGGATAAAATTATGATAGCCCTGCCCAATACCGAAAAAGACGAGGCTGAAAGGGTGTGTGAAAAGCTTGCCAGCGTTATGAAAGAGGACGAATGTTCGGAAATCAGGCGTTATCCGGGCTTCTGTTTTTCCGTAGCCGCCGGAATTGCACAGGCAAGCGAGGAAAAGCCGGTTGACGAGGTGGTGGCTGCCGCGTTGTCCGAGCAGAACATCTTTTACGAGTTCAATGTGTGCTGATCTCTTATGCTGAAATCTATCCTGCCGGTATTGCTTATTTTTCTGAGCGTGATAAACGGTTATGCAGAACAACCGGGTCAGAAGCGGGAAAAAATCAGAAATGCCATATCCAAAGGCATTTTAAGCCTTTATGATGTTCCTTTCAATACCTATATCCGCTTCAGGATGTGGGAAGAAATAGAGCAGATTTTAAAAGCCAACGCCAAAGATGCGATTAGCCATCAACTGCCCAGTCCGTATTACAGCCGCCCGTATATTGTGAACAGGCAGGCGTGGGTTTTTGAAAACTCGGCGGTACCCGGAGGCAGTGTTTATGTGATGACGCCGGATAAAACCAATCTGATAAAGCGTGAGAAAAACAAGGATTACGCGCAATATGAAGGCGGCGTCAGAGCCGCATTCGGTTCGACCGTGATTTCCGGCGGAAGTGATAAAGATGTGGATACTGCGGTTTTATGGGATACCAAAACCGAAAAAGTAAGAACTGTCAGGCTTAAAGACGGGCATTATATCAGCGCAATCGCCGTGACAGATAATATGCTCTATATCGGCTCCTGCGGCGGCAAAATCAATGCGTATCGCTATGATAATCTTGCATTTTCAAAGGTTTATTCTACAAGCCCCAAAGAAAATATCAACTGGGAAGTTTTCAATCAGAAAGAGTGTATCACCAGCATCGGATTTTCAGAAGGCAAGCTTATCGGCGCAGGGGATAAGACCGTGTTTGTGTGGACGCACGGGGCAGAAATTCCTGTTAAAACCTATCCCAAAACCTTTATCAATTCCGTTGTTTCGTTTTATAAACACTACATGATTGAGCATAAATCTGATGACGTTGCTATCAGAGACCTGATGACGCACAAAACCAGAAAGCTTAAAGCGCAGAGGGCTGTTGAAGATGCGGTGATTACGGATGAAAAAATATTAAAGCAGCAATCCGGTGATATACTGATTCTTGCCTTAAAGCGCGATGCCGGATTATCCGTGTATGATCTGAAAACCCTGTTGCTGACAGAGCAGATAGAACTGACCGGACATAAGATAGCAGCAAGCGGACGCTGTATTTTTGCAACAGATGACAGCTTTTTTTATCGCTATTATCTGCCGGATCGGGAGCCTGAGAAATTTAAGATGTTTTTGAAAACATTTCATCCTGAAAACATTACTCCGAATGAAGAAACCTATTATCGCCTGCTCAAGCTTGCCCGCGATTATCCCGATATTGTCAAACCCTATCCGCTTGCCCAAAAATTTTTGGAACAGCATCACCTTGATGTCCGATATTTATTCAAATACGGAAAAATCGGGGAAAATATCACCGATGGAAAACAGGAAGAGATCTTCGGATATAAATTGTTCTATGAAGTCTCAAACCGCTCTGACAAACGCTATCTGATCACAATGGATTTTACATGGAGCGGCTATTACGGGCAGGAGCATGGCGAAAGCGGCAGAGCCTCTTCCAAGCAATCGTTTATGATTGATGCCCATGCTGAGTACAGAGGAAATTTCGTAGTCGGCGACAAAGAACCCATGCAGGTTCTGTTTTATCCGACAGAGATTATCGCGCTTTCCGAAGAAGATTATGACGGGCTGAATGCTGCGTTAAGCATGGAAAATCAGGATATTGCCATTATTGACCTGTATCTTGCAAAGCAACTGCCGTCTGTCTGGCAGAAGCGGCTGGTTGAAAAAAAGCTGGATCTGCTGAAAAAGAGAATCAGGATTGAAGGATTTTATAAGGATTGAAGGATTATTTTTTATCATTCAATCCGCTATGAAACGCTGTAAGTACCCGCTCATAATTTTTTCAGTATTTTGTAGGGGCAACCCCCTGTGGTTGCCCTGTGAGCAAGGGTAAGCACAGGGGCTTACCCCTACATTACGCCGAGAAATATATGAACTGGTACTTAAGCTGTTTGTCCTGTGCTGTCTGATGATTATCGCTGCTGTCGGAAATGGAAATGCGGAAGAGCCGAAGC
>DYRC01000296.1 GCA_020718925.1 Desulfonema limicola | reverse complement strand
TATGCGTATCGGCATGGGATATGATGTTCATCAACTGGTTGAGGGGCGAAATCTGGTCTTGGGGGGAATTACGATTCCTTTTGAAAAAGGCTTGCTCGGTCATTCGGATGCAGATGTGCTGGTTCATGCGATCTGTGATGCGCTGCTGGGTGCCGCAGGGCTGGGCGACATCGGCGTTCATTTTCCGGATACGGATCCGGCATTCAGAGATATTTACAGTATCAGGCTGTTGGCGCTCACCCGCGATATGGTCAGCGCCAAAGGTTTTTCTGTTGTGAATATTGACACCACGATATTTGCACAAGCCCCGAAAATATCGCCGTATCGTGAACAGATGCGAAAATGTATTGCCGATACGCTTGGCATTGCGCGTGATCTTGTCAATATCAAAGCCACCACGACCGAAGGATTGGGCAAAATCGGCGCGGGACAAGGAATTGCGGCAATGTGCGTTGCGCTGCTGAATGTCAACCGAACAGCAGCTTTCTGACTCCGGCATCCACAATGCCATTAGCCGTAATGTTTTTGGATTTTTGAAACTGCATCACCACATCACGCATTCTGGGACCGAAAACGCCGTCCACAACCATATTATTGTATCCCTTATTTTTCAAAGCCTGCTGCACCCGCTTCACATCATCACCGCGCATATACGGCGTGGTCAGCGACAACGTGCGCTCCATCTCACCCAACGGCGGTAGTTGAAGTACATAATTATCCATCAGCCGCTGATCTCCCACTTCCAACTGGGGAATCTGCGAATGATGATTAAAGCTTAACGCATTGCGAACCTGTTCCAGCAGCACTCTGCGCGTAACTTTTCCCTGAGACTGACGCATGAATTTGCAGAAATAATAGGTGAACGCGCCGTTATATGAGCCGTCAAAATACGCGTCATCAGATGTCTGCTCTGCTTTGCATCCTGACCAGAGAATATGCTTCAGCGTACTTCGGGTCGGTGATCTGAAGCTTTTTGTGGGAAGGTTATCGCCTTCATGGCGCAAGGCAATATCCACCGGCGGCTTTAAATATCTGGATTTTCTGGGATGGGGATTCTCCGGTTTGAAGCCTCTTGTTCCGGTTTCGGAATGGCAGGCATCTAAAAAAACTTCCAGCAAACACCCTTCAGGCAGCCGCCCGAACAATTTACCCAGCTCATCATCCAGAATATAGCCGTTATCCCAGCTCATATCTGCAGGACAAAGGATTTCATCCAACTGATCGCTGAGCTCATCGCCGTCCCGATCCCGAACCTGAGACCCATGTCCCGAATAGTGAAAGACCATGTAATCTCCGGGCTGGGCATTGACCACCATCCATTCCAGCCGCTCCATGATGTTTTGTTTGGTGGCGCGATCATCCACCAACATACGGATATCATCATTGCTGAATCCCAGATAGGTCTTCAGAATATCCCGAATGTTGGTAACATCGTTGACGCATCCGTTCAAATCACTGCCATTTCCCGGATAATTGTTGATTCCTACCAAAAGCGCTCTTCTTGCCATTCAAACCTCCTTGAAGTGTTAGGTGTTAAGTGTTAAGTTTCAACTTCCCACTTTCAACGCCTTAATTATTTTTCCGAGATGTTGAAAGCCTGAATCGTTTTTCCGATGAATCTCATCCTGCACAAACAACGCCAGTTCGCGTGCCGAAGGTGTAATCTCTGCTTCTTTTGCGGCATAATTCAGAATTGCCAGCGCGTACCAGCGGGAACTTTGTTCTTCGCTCAGAAAAAGAACCTCTCCGCCTTTCTGTCTGAAATTTGTAAGCATTTCATTGGTACTCTGCCATTGCGGCGGCGCGGGGATCAAACAGCGATCATCTCTGATATAAATCGCTTTTGCGGCGTTCTCGGAGGTCATTATGTCAATGCCCCGCTTGAGCGCCGCCCGGACAGAGGCGTGATTCTGCTCATTGTCAATGATAAACGACATGCTCACTGCCCCGCTTTTCTCAGAAACGATTTTGCACTGAAGATCAATATATTTATCATCAGGACGGGCAAGTGCCTGAATCTCAACTTCGGATTCTGATGGTGTATGACTCAGATACAGTTTCAATGCGCGTCTGAGTCGGCTGTGATCCGGCGGATAGCGATCTATGTCGTCTCTGATTCTGTTGCAGAGTTTATCAAATTCATCTTTGAGCCGGTTTGAGGAAATCACCAGCCCCGGCGTAGGTAAATCAGGATATAACACGGCTCTGAGTTTTTCATTTGCGGCAATGATGACCTGTCTGGGCGTGTGAAGGCTGCGCCTGAACATGCTTCTTAACGCCGAAGCATCAAAGGGAAAAAGCAAGTCCGCGCTGGCTTTGTCTAATACCGATAACAGACGATTCCTGACAAGCTCTGTTGCCTGATCTTCGTTACAGCCTTTTAAAGAAAAGGAATTGGTCTCCAGCCGGGTAATGATCTGCTGATTCAGTTTATGGCTGAAATTTTCCCACCATTGCTGCCCCCTGACAAATACCACCGGCAGCACTGCTTTTCCCTGATCGGTTAAAAATTCAATCATTTTTCCCAGGGAGCGGATTTTATTTTCGGTATCATAGTTTTCCAGCCGATCAAAGCAGACGGCTAAAGGCTGATTGCAGGCAGCCATCAATACACCTAAAGCTATCAGAATATCGCGGGCTTCCTGCTCAAGCATGGCAGGGTTGGCGTGTATCCGATCCGGAACATCAAGCAATGCCGCTTCTTTTTCATCAATAATAACACCTTTAAGCCAATCCAGCACCGCGGTGCGTTTTTCAGGCACAAAATATTGAATCAGGACATGCAGAACAAGCTTGGGAATATCGGGAAACCGGGCGCGGAGTGCGTCTGATACGGAAGTCTGCGCCTGCGGACGCCGGGTCAGCAGTTGAAACGATGTTTTTGCCAGCCTGACCATATCTTTGATTCTGCTTTTGGTATCTTTTGCCAATGCGGCACGCAATCCGCTGCTCCATTCCTCAATCATCATATCGCCGGTGCTTTTGGCGCCCGGCACGGAACTTCTCAATGCTTTATCCAAAACAAATCCCAGATGATTCTGATTGGAATGTCTGTCGGTTGATTGGCAGAGATTGACAATGATTTCGCGCAGCAGATAGCGATAGGTTTCTTCCGTGTCTTCAATAGGCTGAATATAGGCAAGCGAGAAAAAACTGTCAGCGGCTATGGCAAGATTTAAGACTCTGCCGATAAGATGGGTCTTTCCGCTGCCGATTTCTCCGAATACCAGTCCGGCACATGGCAGAAAAGGATTTTTCTTCTTCTGGCGGATTAGCGAAGAAAGCCCCTCAAACGCGTGCTGATTGATGCTGACAACATCCTGATACCGGTTATCTCTGGGGTCTCCTACGCTTGAAGAAATAAACGGATTTTCTTCGCGTAATATTTTAAGTCTTCTGTCTTCGCTCATTATCGCTTTCCCCACCATGTTAACGTGATATATAAAACACCTCTTTCATCTGTGAAAGAATTACGAATCTGTTGCTTGTTCAACACTGTCGGGTCTCCGCCGTGAAGTTCTATGGTATAGTCTGCCATCAGCATTTTCAATGCGCCATCAAAGCGATCTTTGTTCCAGCCCAATTCTTCTCTGATCTGATGAATACGCACAAATCCCCGCCCTTTGCCGAGCTTATGATATGCAGATTCAAAGGCATCCCGATCCTGTGTGAGAAGATTTCTGCCAGATGCCGGCTTGACAAAAACAGCATAGTTTTCGTTGACATAGCATGTTACTGCCCCGGTTTCTATCAGATGATTGATTCCGTTTATATATTCTTTTCCGGAGAACGGAAGATATTTACCCAGTTGTTTCAAAGAGATATTCCCGCGCTGCCGGAGTTTGTTCAGAATTATCTCTTCAATAGGGAGATTCAGACCGATATGAACTGAACGGGAGCTTTCATATCGCCGTAATTTTTTGCCCAGAAACGGCGAAAATGCCTCAAGTATTTCTTCATGGCGCGATGCTCTGCTCAATCCGAAATATTTCAATACTGACGTTGACATCCGGCTTCTGATTTGAGAAATGCTCAGACTGTCTTTTTTTTGTCTGCTGAACATTTCTGAAAGAAGATCCTCAATTCGGCTTTCCATAAAAAATGCTTTATCTTTCTGAAAAAATTTATTTCCGGGAGAAACATTATTTGGGAAAAAGAATCATCTGCGTACATCGGAATAATGCAATGGCTTTTCCGCTGTCTTTTTCCCAAACCGTTGCATCCCAGACCTGAGTTGTCCGCCCCAGATGAATGGCTTTTGCCAGACATTGAACCGTTCCCTGACGCGCCGTGCCGATAAAATTCGATTTCAATTCGATTGTGGTAAAACTTGCGGCATCTTCGGGCAGATTTACTATACAACCATAACCCGCCGCAGTATCGGCAAGCGAAACAACGCTTCCGGCATGAAGAAATCCGTTCGGTGCAACATGGCTTTTGGTAATCAGAAACTCTGCTTTTACTTCTCCGTCTCCTATTTCGGTAATCACGATTCCGAGATGATGCGGCAGATAACCTGCTGCATGTTGATTCATCTGTTCAGGAGATAGCTTTTTGGGTTGATTCATAATATTTTTCTGATGACTCCCTTTCATTCTGCTAATCTTAAAAAACACAATAACATGGTTTTCAGGAAAAAGTCAATTCATCAGACGTGAAAAGGATTTTGCTACGACATTGGGCAGTCAGTGAGGATCGGGGGCTGATTGTCGAAATGAAAAATAGGATAACGTGATGACTTTATGTGATGACTCAGAACGGCAAGGAGTTCTGAACCGCTGATGATGCTGATTCATCAGTCAGCTTCAATACCCAACTCACGCAATTTGGCAGCAAGCCGTTCCGCACGATTATATTCTGATTCTGC
>DYRC01000295.1 GCA_020718925.1 Desulfonema limicola | reverse complement strand
GCACAAATTACTATCAATAAAATCAATATTTTAAAATCCAAGTGCGTAACTCCTAAAATTCATAAGCTTTGTTACGTTTTGTTTTCAGATTTTCTTCGACGAACATCAGAGATAGATATGCTATTGAAAATGTTCTTAAAAAAAGAACAGATTTAAAACAATCCCGCCTGAAGCTGCTTTTCCCTTTTGGGATTTTTCATCTCCGATCTCTCAAGCGTAATGAGTCGATCTTCAATAGCTCTGACAAACGGCGAAATGCTTCTTTGCAAAACTTTGCCATAGACCATTCTCTTCTTGGCATAGCTCAAAAACAATTGCTCTTTGGCACGGGTCATGCCGACATAGAGCAGTCGCCGCTCTTCATCCTCATCTGATGAGCGATCAGAAGGCAGATAACCATCTTCACAACCGGAAATGAAAACTACCGGAAATTCAAGCCCTTTTGCCGCATGAAGCGTCATCAGAGCAACTTTCTGAGCATGAATATCAAAGCTATCCGGGTCTGTCTCAAGCGCAATAGTATTCAAAAACGCTGTTCCGTCATATCCGAAAATATCTGAGGTTTTCAGGAGTTTATCCAACGCATCTTCCCGTTTTGAAGATTCGCTGATGATACCGGATAATTTGGTCTGATTCAGCAGAAATTCAAGCTTTTCCCGAACCGATTTTTCGCTTGTTTTCTCCTGAAATTCCGAAATTCTATCCGCGCCTTTTATTTTGGCAATTTTTTGAACATCCGTTGAAATTCCTTTGTTTTCAGTTATTTTCAGCAAAGAAATCAACTCAGATATGCCTTTTTGCTGATAAATATGTTCACGGCTGGCAATCTGATACGGAATGCCTGCGGTTTCAAAAATTTCTGCAATCACGGCACTTTGGGCATGACTTCTGTAAAGCACGGCAAAATCTGAAAACGCCCGGTCAGTCTCTATGCCGGACGCCTGCGTTTTGCCGAAATCAATGGAATGAAAGCCCGTGCCGCCGACCATTTTTTCAATGAGTTTTCCGATAGCGACCGCTTCGGCTTTTTCTGTCGCCATTTCAAGAATACCCAGAGTTTTAACGCCGTTGATGCCGGAATATGCCCGAATGCCGGAAGGATTCAGGCTGTGAAAGACAATCATCTGATGCGATGCTTCAAGAATGGTTTCAACAGAGCGGTAATTGCGATTGAGCCGAATCACGGCAGTTGTAGGATAATCTGTTGTAAAAGTTTGAAAATATTTCACATCAGCGCCGCGAAATCCGTAAATGGACTGATCCGGGTCTCCGATTACGCAGAGTTCTTTATCCGGCGGAGCTAAAGCGCGGATCATCCGATACTGCCCCGGATTGACATCCTGATATTCATCCACCAGAATATGCTGAAATCGCTCTGAATATTTTTCCCGAATTTTATCGTCAGATTCAAGCAGCCTGACCGCATTGAAAATCAGATCATCGTAATCATAGACTTTTTCATCAGCAAGAATTTCCTGATATGTCCGATATATCTGTGATAACAGCGGCGCGTTTTCTCCGGCAATTGAGTTCAAATCATCATCCGGCGCAAGAAAATTCTGTTTGGCAGTGCTGATCAGATTCAAAAGCCTATCAGACTTGAGTTTGACAGATTTTCCTACTTGCCGGACTGCTTCTTTTATCAAAGCCTTTTGCTCATCTTCGTCAATCACGGAATATTCAGCGTTTCCACAAGCTTTCAACATATCGAAACACAGGGAGTGAAATGTGGCAATCATCGGAATCTGAGCAATATCCGACAGAGACTGCAATCTCTCCCGCATTTCCCGCGCCGCCCGATTCGTGAACGTAATTCCGAGAATATGTTCAGCAGAAACCGTTCGTTCTTTGATAAGATGAGCAATGCGATAGGTGAGCGTTCGGGTTTTGCCCGCGCCGGGTCCGGCAACAATCAGCAGGGGACTTCCGGTATGCTCGACTGCCTGACGCTGCTCGGCATTGAGACCCCTCCCCCTGCCCCTCCCCGAAACGGAGAGGGGAGACCCTACCCATGCCCCATCCCCGGAACGAAGAGGGGGGTTTTCCGATATCTCCCCCTTCCCTTTCAGGGAAGGGGGCCGGGGGGTTAGGTGCGGTCGGAAAAGCATTTCCTGCCCGGACAGCTTCTCTTTTTCTCCCGCGTCAAACACCCTGATTTTTCCATATTCGCCGTCATATCCGGGAAAGATGTGGATTTCTCCGGCACGCATCCGGCGGATGGCTTCAGCCAGAAACGGAATCGAAGCCTGATTGATGTCTGCTATCGGAAGAGTTTGCAAAATTCCAAGTTCAGGTCCCAGCAATTCAAGGGCAGTCTGATAATGCGCCTGAACCGTTTTGCTTTTTGTGCCGGTATTGAAAATTTCCGAAAGAATTTCTGCCAAAGGAATCAGATGATAGCAGGGCAGACCGTTTTCAGGCAAAAATCCTTGGGGTCTGTCCGCCAATGCTTCCACGCGGTGCAGCACACCCAATGTCAGCGGCGTTTTGCAGACCGGACACACGCCGTTTGTTTTCAGGCTCTCCGAAGGGCGTTGACAGAGATTGCATTTCCGATGTCCGTCAAGGTGATATTTGCCTTCTTCCGGGTACATATCCAGCGTTCCCAGACAGTGTGCCGGGTCTTTGCTTTTCAAGGCGGATTTGATAGCTGAAAAGGACAAATCCGTATCAAACAGATTGGCGTTTCTGCCCAAATTTGCGGGCGAATGCGAATCTGAATTGGAAACGAGCGTGTATGCGTCAAGCTCCGATACCCGCCAATTCATAGGCGCGTCCGAAGACAACCCGGTTTCAAGCGCGAAAATTTCCGATGATAAATCTTCAAAGCATTCATGGATAGAATCAAAGCCGGATTTTGATCCGAAAAGCGAAAACCAGGGCGTCCAGATATGTGCAGGGATGAGAAAGCAATCCGGCGAGCAGTCCAGCATGATTGAGAGCAGTTTTTTAGCATCCAAACCCAGAATCGGTCTGCCGTCAGATTTGATATTGCCCAGCGCATCCAACTTTGAGTTCAATCGCTGCGCGGTCTCAATATCCGGCGCGAAAATCAGGTTGTGATTTTTCCGGGTTTTGCCGTTTTTCTTGTAAATATTGCTGATTTCGGTTTCAAGAATAAAGCGGACATCGCCCCGGCAAGACGGCGGAACATGGCGGTCGCAATCCCGGGCAATCTTGTCTTTGAGTTTGAACAGCCCCGGTTCGGCAGGAATAAGCTTTTCCCGGATTTCAGCAAGCCAGCCCGGATGCGTGAAATCTCCGGTCGCAACAACGCTGATGCCCTTCAACTGCGCTGAGATATGCAGATGTTCAAGATCAAGGTCTTTGGCAGTGGCGCGTGAAAACTTAGAATGAACGTGGAGGTCGGCGATGAATCGCACTGTCAGATTGTCCTTCAAAGGATTTAACTGTTTCTATAATGACTTCTTGGCAGAATCCCCGTGAATACAGGTATCTCTGCATTTTCTCCCGCCGTTTTTTCATATCTGTCTCGCGCCAAAATGTCTGCTTTTTTTTTCCGAGTGCATCATTGGCAGCCTGTCTTTCATCATACTGCTCTTTATATTTGAGAAATGTTTCATCAATTAATTCAGGACTTAATCCGTGTTTTTTCATAGTTGCCCGGATATAGTGGGGTCCGTAACATCGCCGCTTAAATTCCTCAAAATAATATTCGGCTACTGACTCATCGTTGAGATACCGCCTGCGCTCGCATTCTGCAATGACATCGGAAAGTAAATCATCCGGGATGCCTTTTTGAAGCAATTTTGCCTTCAAATCGTGGGCAGTGTAACTCCGCCGTGCTAAAATCCATGCGGCAGTCTGCATTGCCTCATAAAGACGCTTTTCTCTGTCAATGTCATTGTTTTCGGGCATAATACATTCCTGATTAATTGTCTGAACTATGATTCACAGGATTAAAAGATTACCATGATTTTTAATCCCGGTAATCATAAAACTCCTGAAAATCCCGGTTCTGACAAATATTCCGCATTTCTGGCTTTCCATCGGTTAAGCAGAAAAAATATGATGATCGCACATTGAATCAGAATCGGGAGCGTTCCGTTAATGAAGTTGCTTTCAAACATCGGGATCGGAATAAATATCGGCAGCAGATTTTTCTGCCCGGACATTCCCAATATGGAAGGCACTAAGCCATAAAGAATAATCAGATAAACCACCGTTGCAATATCCGCCCGCTTGGCATCTTTTTTGAGATTGACATACAGCAGCAGGCTGATGTCCCGAATCATAAAGCATAAGACATTCAAGGCGTAAAATGCGGGAATATGCTCACCTTGCCCTTTGATTTCTATCGGCGTTGAGATGAGCGAAAGAATCAGCACTGCCACGCACAAGATTACGGTTACACCCAGCGTTATCAGCCAGAGCGGTAAATTGTCGCCCACATCTTTCCATAGTCCTTTTTTTGCTTTATCGGCTAAAAATCTGAATTCCACAAGCTGCTTAGGCTCAATGAATGCCATGATGTATGTGATGAAAACACCGACAGCGTAGGAAATATATAGCGTGATAATTCCGTGTTTTACCGGCTCCATGTCTTCGGCGTTGCTGAGAAATCCTGACAGATAGAGCATGAAACTGATCAGAAAAGTCAGCCAGACATAAGGACCGCTGGTCATCTGAAATTCGGTTCTCATATTCCGATACACGCCGATAACTGACCATACAAGAAAAAAGAGGACGCTGAACAGCATGAAATCAGAATAGGAAAAATTCAAGCTATGCCAACGGATAATATGCTCTGTTTTTCTGACCAGTCCGCTTAAACCGGAAACCAGAAAACCGGAAACCAGCGAAAATATCAGTACCAGTCCGACAAGAACAAAAAATGTGGTTTTGATTTTTTC
>DYRC01000294.1 GCA_020718925.1 Desulfonema limicola | reverse complement strand
TTGATTTCTTTTTCGGTCTTGTACTCAATCCACATATCAATCACGTCTTTGGTGAACACATCGCCTTTGAGCAGAAATTCATTATCCGCTTTCAGACAAGCCAGAGCTTCATCCAAAGAACCGGGTGCAGACGGAACATTTGCCAATTCTTCCGGCGACATACCGTAAATATCTTTATCCAGC
Source organism: Desulfonema limicola (assembly GCA_020718925.1). GTDB lineage: Bacteria > Desulfobacterota > Desulfobacteria > Desulfobacterales > DYRC01 > DYRC01. The sequence continues at coordinate 4,704 of DYRC01000294.1, read as the reverse complement.
GGATCGCCCGGATCCATCTTCTTTTCAATACCGTCAATCATTGCCATCAGTATTGCGGAGAAGGCAAGATAGCCGTTGCAGGACGGGTCAGGCGTTCTGAACTCAATGCGTTTGGCTTTGGGAGACGGCGAATACATGGGAATACGGATTGCCGCGCTGCGGTTACGACCCGAATATGCCAAGTTGACCGGCGCTTCAAAGCCCGGAACCAATCGTTTGTAAGAGTTGGTGGTCGGATTGGTGAATGCACACAATGCCTTGCAATGCTTCAGAATACCGCCGATAGCATACAGCGCCATCTGAGAAATTCCCGCGTATTTATCACCGGCAAATAACGGCTTCCCTTCTTTCCAAATACTGGCGTGGGTGTGCATACCGGAGCCGTTGTCTTCAAACAGCGGTTTGGGCATGAAGGTTACGGTCAGCCCGTGTTTGCATGCGACATTTTTCAATACATATTTGAACCATACCAACTGATCGCCCATTTCAACCAGCGATTTGAATCTCATGTCAATTTCCGCCTGACCTGCGGTGGCAACTTCATGATGCTGACGTTCAACAGCAATGCCCAATTCTTCAAGTACCAACATCATTTCAGTACGCACATCCTGAAACTGATCTGCGGGCGGCACAGGCACATAGCCTTCTTTGTGGCGGATTTTATAGCCGAGATTCGGGCTTTCCAATCTGCCGGTATTCCAAATCGCTTCTCTTGAATCAATCTCATAAAATGCTGAATTTTTTGAAGATTCATAGCGAACTTCATCAAACATGAAAAATTCCGCCTCAGGACCGAAATACGCGGTATCGCCGAGTCCGGTTCCCTTGAGATATGCCTCTGCTTTCTGGGCAATATAGCGCGGATCGCGGGAATACGGCTCACGGGTAATCGGGTCAACAATATTGCCAATCATAACCAGCGTCGGGACTTCAAAGAACGGATCAATCTGTACGGTTTTGGGATCGGGAATTACGAGCATGTCGCTGGCGTGAATCGGCTGCCAGCCCCGGATACTTGAGCCGTCAAATCCGTAACCATCGTCAAAAACTTCTTCCGAAAGTTCGCCCATCGGAACCGTGAAATGCTGCCAGATTCCGGGGAAATCCATAAACCGGATATCAACTGCTTTTACGCCTTTTTCTTTGGCAAACGCCAATACTTCTTTCGGTGTCATGCTGTGTGTTTTCTCCTTTAAATTATCATCGCTGATGTTTGTTGTTTGATTTCAATCCCCCGCCAACCGGCTGGGAGAGGACTTTTTCAATCGCGGCTTTCAAAGCAGACATTTTATGCACAGACGTCAGTTTCAGCCCCATGCTGTCTTTGACATAAAATATATCCAGCACCTCATTGTTTTTAGTGCTGATTTCCGCCTTATCAATGTGAACGCCATGTTTGAAAAACATATCGGTAACTGAAAATAAGAGTCCGGGAAAATCCGATGCCGCAACCTGTACCACTGAAAACAGCGCGGAACGGTCATTATCCACGATTACCTGCGGAGGCGACTGAGATGCGGTATGAAATCCCGAATTTTCAAAGCTGCTGCGCTGAGTCGCTACCTGCGCGGATAAATCCAGCTTACCGGAAACCACCATATCCAAATGCCTGTGAGCCATTTCCAAGCGCTGACTTTCAGACATGATGCCGGGAAGCGGCTGTATGTCGAAAATATGATAGCTCTTATTTTTTTCCCGATAGCTTTTTGCATTTAAGATATTGAAATGATTTAAGGTCAATACACCCACCACTTTTGAAAAAATACCCGGAATTTCACAGGCAATCAGCCTGACGGTGGTTGTCCCGGATACGGATGATGGGGCGACCATCCAGAATATCTCTCCGGCAGCCATGGTCTCCATTTCTCTATGCCTTTCCTGTTTCCGATAATCAATTGCGTACATGATGCTCTGTCCTTCGGCAGAAATCTCCCGGCAGCACTGCTTCAATTGCAGAGATGATCTCTTCTACCTGATATTGTGATTCAACTTTTTGTCCGTCAAAATCTCTGACATAAAACACATCCACCACCTGATCCGCTTTGGTGGCGATTTTTGCCAGCCAAATATCCAGTCTGCATCGGAAAAGCGCGTCGGTTACTTTGAACAGCAGCCCCGGAAAATCATACGTGAACACCTCAATAATCGTAAAAAAATTCGAACTGCTGTTATTTATCTTCACTCTGTCAGGTTTTGCCAGAGTATGAGGCATACAGGAATTATAATGCGCCAGCTTTTCTTTCAATGCTTCGCTCAGATTCAATTGTCCTGATAACGCAGCTTCCATATCCCGCGCCGCACGTTCCCATCGCTCATCTTCCAAAATCAGATCCGGCGGCGGACTGACTTCAAAAATATCCAAGGCAATATTATTGCGCCATGTATGCACATGAACGTCAAAAATATTGATGCCGTTTAAGGTAAATACACCGGCTGCTTTTGAAATCAAGCCCGGCGCATCTTTGGCGCAAAATGTAACCTGACGGGTATCCCCGTTTTTATGTACATTCCAGACAAACGCGGAATTACCCAGTTGTTTATATAAGCGGATATGCTCACTAATCGCTTGGGCATCGGTATGGAGAAGATACCGCGGCGACATAACCTCCAACAAATTCTTAACATCCTGAGCGTCTTTCCGATCCGCCGCAACAAGTACTCCGGCTTTTTTTCCTTCTATATTTTTTACCGATTCCCGGCTGGTTAATTCTCCGTTTTCCAAAACATTCAAAACGCTTAGAAAAAACCGCCGCAGTAATGCCCCGGTCCATTCATTCCACGCTTTGGGTCCGGTGCATAGCGAATCTGCAATCGTCAGCAGATAGAGCATTTTCAGGCATTCCGCATCGCCGATTTTTCTGGCGCAGCTCACGGCGGTTTCCTCATCCTGAATATCCCGCCGCGTGGCGGTTTTCATCAGCAGTAAATGCTCCTGAATCAGAAACGCTACGGTTTCAATCTGAGCTTCGGTATAACCTTTTTCAAACAGAATTTCTCTGGCAATTTTTGCGCCTTTTTCCGAATGTCCGCCGCCCGGCTCTCCTTTGCCAATATCGTGCAGCATCGCCGCCCACAGCAACAGCCGTTTATCGGAAATTTCCTGATACAACCTGCCATTCAACGGGTCTTGGCTCGGGTCGTCAGGCGTGTCGAACTTCTTAATGGTTTTAACCGTTCTCAGCGAATGCCGATCTACCGGATATACATGATATTCGTCATACTGAATCCTGTTTCGGATGATCTCAAATTGCGGAATAAACCGCGTTAAAAATCCCGTGTTGAGCATTTCATTTAAGATATTCGATTCGGGATCCGCCTGAGTCAGAATTTGCTCGAAAGCACTGATAATTTCAGGATCAGTTCTGAAGCTGCTGTCTGCCAGATACAGAAAATCTTTTATCAGACGCCGGGCTTCAACGCTGATCGGCAGTTTCATCCGAATGCTTTCTTCAAATATCTGAATCAGTAATTTGGGAGATTCCACAATTATTTCAGGGGAATCAAACGTAAGCATGGCTCGTCTGACCGCAAGTCCGGACACCTCCGGCTGCGGCTCAACTTTTTTTTTGCCGCGCTGTTTTCCCATATTTTCAAGCTCATAAAGAAAAATCAGATGCTGCTGCTTTAATACATTCATGTTTTCATGGAGCTTGCCCAAAAACCGCTCCACGGGCTGCTGCCCGTCTGCTTTTCCGAAATTGAGAGCTTTGGCAATTTTTTCCTGATATTCAAAATGCAGTTGATTATATCGCCGCCCGACCAGATGATGCAGCCAGTTTCTCACACACCAGATAAAAGACATGGCATTGTTTAATTCATTAAACTCGTTGTGAGACAGATACCCGAAATATTCAAGGTCTCTGGATTGCTTCAAATCCGAGCGGATTCTTGAAATCCACAGCATGGTATGATAATCGCGCAGTCCGCCCTGTCCTTCTTTCAGATTCGGCTCAAGCAGATAACTTGAATCTCCGAACTGCTCATGCCGCTGATGATTGCTCTCCACAAGCATCTGAATATATTTATCAGGCTTGTTTAAAATGACCTGATTTCTGAATCTTTCCATAAATTCGGAATATAAAAACGACATGCCGCAGACAAACCGGGCATCTAACAGCGAAGTTAATACTTCCATATCTTCGCCCCCGATACGAAGGCACTCGTCCACCGAGCGGGTGGCATGTCCCACATCCAGTCCGACATCCCACAACGGGTAAACTACCTCTTTCACCAATTCCGTAGCAGCTTTCGGAACTCCCTTTTTAAACAAAAACAAGAGATCAATATCCGAATGAATGCACATTTCCTGACGACCGTAGCCGCCAAGCGCAATCACCGCATAAGGATTTTTATCCTTTACAATCTGAGGTCCCGCGATGCTTTTTTCATAACATGCGTGAAGATAGTCATCTAAAATCTGGCTGTGTTTTTCCAAAAAATCAGGCTCATGCCCATTCAGAAAGCCTGATACCAACTTGGCTTTTCTGGCTTTCAATGTTTTGGAAGGATGTTCGTCTGTCGGTCTCATATCTGCCGCCTGTTTGAATTTTAAATATTTATAAAGCAACATTCGTGCCATAATCCAAATAGCTTTATAATAATAATTAATTCAAACAGATATTCTTTTTTCAGATTGGAGATGGAAAGGGAGCGTTACATTTTTGTAATAAAACGGATATTTTTCTTGCAAATTTGTAATAAAAA
>DYRC01000293.1 GCA_020718925.1 Desulfonema limicola | reverse complement strand
TGAATCTGTCTTCCGCAGGGTTATTATTTCATAAAATACGGAATTTCAGACATTCCTGTCTTAACTTAATTGCAATGCTCCAGCCCCTCCCCGAAACGGAGAGGGGAGTTTTTATCTTACTCCCCCTGCCCTCTCAGGGAAGGGGGCTGGGGGGTAGGTCAGTTTATCCGATCAACTCCCAGCTTAACGGCGTTCCTTTTTTAACATCCTGTCCGACGCGCTTTCCGAGTAGAATCTCATAGTATTTCGGCGCAAGACCATAGCCCGGACGAATGGCTCTCAGATTTTCCTTATCTAACCGCTCCCCGGCGTTCATGTCCCGGACAATGTAGAGTGAGCGGCGAAATCCCAAAGATGCTTTTTCCTTTTTTGTCGCTCCGTAGCTGATTTTTCCTAACGCCTGCCACGCCCGCCAGGTTTCATTCACCAAAGATGCCATTTCATGCGGCTCCAGCGAAAACGCCGAATCCACGCCTCCGTCCGCACGGCAAAGCGTAAAATGTTTTTCAATCAGGCTTGCGCCCAGCACCACAGCCGCCACCGATACGCCGATACCCATCGTATGATCCGAAAGCCCGACTTCACATTCAAAAAGCTCCCGAAGATGCGGGATTGTCAGCAGATTGCTGTCTTCAGGCGTGGCAGGATAAGTGCTGGTGCATTTGAGCAGAACGATGTCCTTGCAGCCTTGTTTTCTGAGAACGCGCACGGTTTCATCAAGCTCGGAAACCGCTGCCATTCCGGTGGAAATAATTACCGGCTTGCCGGTTGAGGCGATTTTTCGGATCAGCGGCAGATCTGTGTTTTCAAACGATGCGATTTTATAGCAGGGAACATTCAGTTGTTCCAAAAAATCAACCGCAGTTTCATCAAAGGGTGTGCTGAATCCGATAATTCCGTGCTTGCTGCATTGCTCAAAAATCGGCTTGTGCCACTCCCACGGCGTATGCGCTTCTTCATATAAACGATATAAACTCTTATTTTTCCATAAGCTGTCTTTATCGGAAATCAGAAACTCCCGCTCATCTATATCCAGCGTCATGGTATCTGCCGTATAGGTCTGAATTTTCAGCGCGTGAACGCCTGCGCCCGCTGCTGCGTCAACAATTGCGAGCGCACGTTCCAAAGACTGATTATGATTGCCGGACATTTCCGCCACAACAACCGGCGGATAATTGCGCCCGAGCTTGAGTCCTCCGATAGCCATGTAATTTTCATTCATATTTTTCTCCGAATATAGTGGCAAAATTACGTTTATTTTCATTCTGAATCACCGGATTTGTACCGAAATTCTCCTTATTATCCTGATTCGGAAAGCCTGATAATAAATTCCGAGCCTTTGTCTTGTTCGGAACGGACGCTGATCTGTCCTTTGTGAGCATCAATAATTTTTTTGGTCAGCATCAGCCCGATACCGGTGCCTCCGGTGCCTTTTGTGGTAAAAAAACTTTGAAAAATTTTTGCCCGAATATCTTCATCCATGCCGCCGCCGTTATCGCTGATGCAATACTCAACGCCGCCGTTTTCCGAAGCGGTTGTACGAATCAGCACTTCTCTGTGTTTGCCGCTTAAATCATCTTTGCATGCATCCATTGCGTTTGTCAGCAGATTCAGCAGACATAAATGAATATTTTCAGGATCAAAGCGCATGGGTTTGAGATTTTTGTCAAATTCGGTTTTCAAGGCAATGCTGTGTTCTTTGGCAGCCGGTATCATCAATTCCGCAACTTCTTTTGCAGGCTGATTCGGATCGCATATCTCATAATGAAGTTCTGTTGATTTGGCATAATTAAGCAGATTCAATGATAAATTTTTGATTTTATCCACATTGCCTTTGACCATCTGCCAGCCCTGAGTCAGATAGGTCTTATCATCCAGTTCGATTCCTTTTTCCAGCACAAAAGTTCCGCCCTTCAAGCCGCTGGCAATATTTTTGATGGTATGCGACAGCCCGGCAACAGTTTCGCCGATAGCCGCCATTCGTTCCGCATCAATGAGTTTTTTGGTTTTTTCTTCGACAAGCCGCTCAAGGTTTTCGGTGTATTCCTTCAGCTTTCTTCTCATGCAGATGCGTTCTTTGGCGCGCCTTAAAGCAATTTCAAGCACATCATCGTTAATCGGTTTGGTTACAAAATCAGTCGCCTCGAATTTGAGGCTTTTGATGGCAAGCTCAATATCGCCATGCCCCGTAATCATAATCACTTCGGTATCCGGATTATCCTGCTTCAGAGTTCTCAGAAGCTCAATGCCATCCATGCCCGGCATCTTGATGTCCGTCAACACAATCGGCGGATGAATCTTTGCAAACACGCGCAAGGCATCATCGCCGTTTTCCGCAGTATGCACCGCATACCCCATATCTGCCAGCGAGATTCCCAAAACTTTGCGAATCCCCTCCTCATCATCTACAAGTAAAATTGTGTTTTCCATAATTCTTTATCCGCAACAGGAAATGTGATAATAAATGCCGCCCCCTGCCCCTGTTCGGATACCGCCCGGATATTTCCCCCGCAGTCTTTGACAATGCCGTAACTGATGGAAAGCCCCAGCCCCGTGCCTTTGCCCACCTCTTTGGTGGTAAAAAAAGGCTCGAAAATCTTTTCAAGAAGCGATTCGGGAATACCTACGCCGGTATCGCTGACCTCAACGATCACGTTATCGTTTTCAACGCTGATGTCAAACGAAATTTTTTTATCACAGTTTCTCTGATTTGTTAAACACTTTTCCTCTATCGCATCCCGCGCGTTGATCAGAAGATTGATAAACACCTGCTCCAGCCGATCTGCGTCTCCCATGATCATCGGCACTGCTTCAGCAATATTCCAACTTACCTGAATCTCTCTTAATTTCAACTGCTGGCTGAAAAATTCAAAGGCTTTTTTCAATACATCGTCAATCCGAATCTTTTCCAAACGCATGTCAGATTTGCGCCCGAATTCGCGCATGTGATTGATAATTTTGGCGGCTCTGTCAACATGACCGTCTATTTCATTTGCCATCGTGAACAGAATATCTTCTTTGATCGGTTCATTTTTTCTGATTTTTTTCATCAGAAAATTACTGGCGGTTTTTATCACAGATAGAGGCTGGTTCAATTCATGCGCCACGCCGGTTGCCATTTCTCCCAACGTTGCCATCTTACCCGCCTGAATCAGTTGCTGCTCGGTTTCAAGTCTTTGGGTAATATCGTTGGTCGTAACCAACAGCACTTTCTGTTCGGGATATTCCAGCGGAGAAATTTTGATATTAACAAACAATATCCGACCGTCTTTGCCGACATGCCTGATCTGATGTATATCTGAAAAAGTTCGTAATTTAAGGCTATTATGAACGGTCTGATCTTTGAAGAGATTCAGAAAAGAGATCATTGTCAACTCGTCTTTGTCATAGCCGTAAACCGATTTCACGCTTTCATTGCAATCCAAAATCTGAAGACTGTCCGCATCCAGCACAAACACGGGATTGGGGATGTTATTGAAAATAGCGTAATATTTTTTCTCTACTTTTTCCAGCCGGTCTTCCAGAAATTTGCTTCGGGTAATATCAAGGCTGATCTCCATTGCCGCGACAATTTCACCTTTGGCATTTTTAATGGGCGCGGTTCTGACCACCCAATGCGTCAGTTTTCCGTCCTTGATGCTCTTTTCTTCGCTGTAATGGCAAAGCCCATCTTCAAAAGTTTTTTCTACCGGGCATTCACGGCATTTTTTCATGCGTCCCTTGTAGGCAAAAAAGCAGAAATCTCCGGGGGTAGGATCAAATCTTTTGGAAAATTCACGGTTGTAATTCAGCAGGTTATAATTTCTATCCTGAACCGTGATGATACAGGGAACCCGCTCAAACAACGTCTGATATTCGTCTTTCTGCCGGTTAAGTTCCACTTCCTTTTTGAAAATTTCACGCTTCATCTGATTGAACGCTTTTGCCAGTTCTCCGATTTCATCTTCTCTGTCAATTGTGATGGTCGTGGTATAATCTCCTACGGCAATCAGCCGCGCGCTGGCAATCAATCCATGAATCGGCTTGCTGACAAATTTTAAGACAAATAAAAATATGGCTGCCGACGTAACTATCAGAACAGACATAGCAAGGATAATAATAGCTTTTTCAAGCATAAATATCTCTTTATCCGTGTCATCCATAGACACTACCACATCCAGAGCGCCCAGCACTTTTTTATCCGCCGTATGAAAATGACAACTGCTGACGTAACAGGATCGCTCATTATAAATCGGGCTGACAATGCCCATCAGACGCTTTCCATCCGGCGCGTAAAACATGCGGACTCTGTGATTCAAATCCAGAATGGATAATGGCGGATTGGTATAATGACACGCATTACAGGCTTCTGTTTTGATATTGGTGATCTGATCGAGCTCAGAAGGGATATTTGAGAATTTGATCTGACCGTCTTTATTGTAAATGCGTATGGTTTCAATATCTTCCTGCTTGGCAGTATTATTGATGATCTGGTTGATGTCTTTTCTGGAATTGAGCATCATGGCATAATGCGTACCGAGCCGGATGGTATTGGCAAACCTGTCTGTTTCCGATATAATGCCATCAAGCAGCTTTTCCTTGTAATATCGGATATTGATATATGCCCATGCAGAGATGCTCAGAAACAGAATAACGCCGGTGATCATGATAAGTTTTGCGCCAAGACTGCGGGAGAGCGTTTTTATGTAGTTCATTATGGTTTCTCCTGACCCCACCCACCCCACCCCTGCCCATCCCCGAAACGGAGAGGGGAGGGAATCTCCCCCTTCCCTTTCAGGGAAGGGGGCTGGGGGGTTAGGTTTATAACGGAATTTTTATGCTAAACTGCGTTCCCTGTCCGGGTTCGGAATTGACCGTAACAGAGCCGCCGTGCTGACGAATGATTTTATCGGAAATA
>DYRC01000292.1 GCA_020718925.1 Desulfonema limicola | reverse complement strand
TATGATCGTATTTGACTTTAAGACAGAGGAGATTGTCAGATGGACGGAATAGACAAATATCGCCAGATTATTCAGGAGATACTGATCGGATACACAAAAATTCCGTATGCCTACGGAGATATTCAGACTGAAACCGTATTTGACAGGGAATCCGACAGATATCTGCTGATAATACTGGGACGGGAGGATGACCGCCGGGTTCACGGCTGTCTGATACACATTGATATTATCAACGGCAAATTCTGGATTCACAGAGACGGAACAGAGCGCGGAATTGCAAACGAACTTGTCAGTTACGGCATACCCAAAGAGCATATTGTTCTGGGGTTTCGTTCACCGGAAATAAGAAAACATACGGAGTTTGCAGCAGAATAGAGATTTTTAAATTAAGGAGACAAAAAGTGGGCGTAACAAGAAAAGTAATTTGTGACGGAAATGGCACAGCCCCTAAAGTGGGTATGCGTGTTAAGGTTCATTATACAGGTACTTTAACGGATGGAACAAAATTTGACAGCTCTCGTGATAGAGGCAAACCTTTCGAGTTCACATTAGGTAAGGGAGAAGTGATTAAAGGCTGGGATGAAGGTGTTGCAAAAATGACAGTCGGCGAACGTTGTACCTTAACCATTACACCCGACTATGGCTATGGGGATAGGGGATATCCGCCGGTTATTCCTAAAAAGGCGACATTAATATTTGATGTAGAATTGCTCGCCGTCGGATAGTTTTAAAACTGATAAACTTTTTCTTTGACCCCGCAAACGACCACACTTCATCCGTTCCGACAACCGGACGGTCATCCGAGTGACGTCTTTTACAGCGCAATGTTCGGCATCTTCTATCACCTCCGAAAATTCCAAATATCTGACAGCATATCGTGAGTGGAGAGAAAACTGGTTATTATAAAAAAATGCAACAGGATTGAACTCTGAGTCGTTGGGATTCTCAAAAGCCTTTATATGTCCGTCAGGAAGTGTTATATGTATCCTGATGTTCACCAATGATTAAAGGTTATGACGATAAAATCATAAAATCAGAGGAAATACGGCTTTGGGTCAAGATAAAAATGAGGGATGATAAAGATTGTAAATTGATCGGTACGCTTTCCGAACTGGAGAAGCTTGCCAAGCGGCTTGAACGTGAGACCATCATCGCGGTTGATTTGGAAGCTGATTCCATGTATCACTTTCAGGAACGGGTCTGTCTGGTTCAGATTGCCACGCGCCGCGAATGCGTTGTGATTGATCCTCTGGAAGTCAGAGATTTGTCCGCGCTGCGCCCGGTGTTTGTACGCCCGGATATTCAAAAAATCTTTCACGGATCGGATTATGATGTCCGTTCTTTAAACAGAGACTTCGACATTGAAATCAACGCGCTGTTTGATACGCAATTGGCATGTCGTTTTTTAGGCGAACCTGAAACCGGATTGGAAGCCGTGATTCAGAAGTACTTTGATGTCGCGCTGGATAAAAAATATCAGAAAAAAGACTGGTCTGAAAGACCGCTGCCGGATGACATGCTGGAATATGCCGCAAATGACGTGATGTATCTGATTCCGCTGGCGGAAATCCTGCAAAGAGAACTCGAAGACAAGAATCGGCTGTCATGGGTCGAAGAAGAGTGTCTGTATTTAAGCCGGGTCAGAAGCAGCGTGTCTGACGATGAACCGTTGTTTCTGAAATTCAAAGGCGCAGGACGTCTTCGTCCCAGAAGCCTTGCCATACTCGAATCTCTGCTTCAATTCAGGCTTGAACTTGCCCGAAAAAAAGACAGACCGCCATTCAAGATATTTACCGGCGAATCTTTGCTGCAACTCATCAAAATAAGACCATTGACTATGGAGCGGTTAAAACAGGTAGAAACTTTAAGCCGCAGACAAATCAATATGTATGGCGAGGACATTATCGCAGCAGTGAAACAGGCTATGGAAATATCGGAACCGGAACTTCCTACATATCCGAGAAAAAAAGCCCCGATATTGTCTCCCAAAGTTCCCAAGCGCGTCAAGGTGCTTAAAAGCTGGCGTGATGAGGTCTCGACATCACTTGGCATTGATCCCGCGCTGATTTGCAACAAATCGCTGTTAAGTGCGATAGCGATTCGGAATCCGCGCAATAAAGAGGAACTCGACACCATTGAAGATATGAAGCAGTGGCAGAAAATCGCATTCGGCAGGGATATTCTGGCTGCATTAAAGGGCGTGAAATAAGATGACAGAGCTTATTGATCCGCATTGCCGCAAGCTGAATTATCTGCGTATCTCCATAACAGATCGGTGTAATTTAAGATGCTTATACTGCGCTCCGCCGAATCTTCAAATCCCGAAACTCTCTCATAGCGATATTTTAAGCTATGAAGAAATTCTGCGCCTTGTCCGAATCGGCGTAAGTCTCGGAATTTCCAAAGTTCGGATTACCGGCGGAGAGCCTCTGATCAGAAAAGACATCGGAAATTTTCTGGCAGAACTTGGCAGAATAAGAGAAATTTCAGACCTTTCCCTGACCACTAACGGCGTTCTGCTCAGAGATCATCTTGAATCCATTCGGGCGGCAGGCATTCGGCGGCTCAATATCAGCTTGGATACGCTTAAACCCGAAAGATTTAAGCAGATTGCCGGACACGATTATTTCAGGCAGGTCTGGGACGGCATTCTTGCCGCATATCACGCAGGTTTTTCGCCAATAAAAATCAACATCGTAGCCATGCGGGGCATCAATGACGATGAATTTGCAGACATTGCCCGGCTTTGTTTTTCCTATCCGTTTCACATCCGCTTTATCGAATATATGCCGATGGGAAATTCGCCGTTAGAAACTGCCCGGCAGATTCTTGCGCCGGAAATTATGAACATTCTCAGCGCAATCGGAGAACTTGTTCCGGTTGAAAGAAAACAGCATGACGGACCCGCAGAGCGTTACCGATTCAAAGAGGCGATAGGTGAAATCGGCTTTATCCGCCCCTTGAGCCATCATTTCTGCGCTCAGTGCAACAGATTGAGACTGACTGCCAGCGGACAACTGCGCCCCTGCCTGCTCTCCGATGCACAGCATGACTTGAAAACCGCTTTGAGAAACAAAAGTTCGGATGCTGAAATATCAGACATTTTTCTTATGGCTGCCCGATTCAAGCCGCATCGTCATCATCTGATTGAAAACGACTCTGTGAAAAGCCAGATGAGTCTTATCGGCGGCTGATTCGCCAAATTCCTACAATTTCTGAAGCTTTGTTTTTCTCACTTCTCATTTCTCACTTCTCATTTCTCACTTCTCACTTCTCATTTCTTCCCAAACCACCCGCTCAAACCCGACAGCCACCACCGCATGGGTATGAAGCCTCAGAATACCTCTGTATTTTTTATCCAATTCCTGCCGATACTTTGCCGACTGCTGTTTCGCATCGTCAAATTTCTGTCTGACCTGCGGCATGGCTTTCAGAGTTTCCACCGATGCCTGTTTTGCCTGCTCTCCGGTCATGTTCAGTTCTGTCAGACTGAGGTATTTAAATTCGATCAGATGATCCAGAAGCTTATATTGCCGCATATCTGGACGGATGATCATGCTCAGATCAGTATATCGGCGGTTTATCGCGGCTTCCGAGTCCATGATATAAAACGCATCATTGAACAGCAAGGTCAGAAAAGCGGTTTTGAGGGTCAGTTCGTTGCTCCACCGGTAATCGCGGTTGTCGAACACTTTGAAATATTTCTGTTCGATGAAGTCGCATAAGGGCTGAAGATTGCCCGAAGTGTAAAATATATCTGCCATTCTTTCACACTCTGTCCGATAATCGGAATCCGGCAGAAGTATTTCGTGTATGCGTTCGACATAAAGCCGGCGGATAACGAGATTCGGGATTCTGAGAATCAGTTTGCCCATATCTGTATTGCCTGCAAGCGTCAGAACGCCGAAATAATACAGCAGAGACGCCATGAAAGATTCGTCCTGAATTTCCCGGAGAATATCTTCCATGCCGAAGCGGTCGGCAAGCCTGTCAATGCTTACCGGATCCGTTTCGTCAAGTGTCCGGACAATCAGACTCTCTCCTTTCGGCAACTGCGAAATATATTTTATTTTCCCTCTGTCCATTGCAAGATTGCTGTCCAGAATTTCTTTGGGATAGCGACAATCCCGCCTGAAATTTTTCAGAAAATAGAGAGCAAGTGTCGGATTGTAAATACGTCCCTGCGTATCATAACTGAAATTATAGCCATTATAGAATGTCCGCATCATTTCAAGAGATTCCGAAGCCGATTCTTCGGACAGACCGCAGTCCGCGACAATTCTGTTCAGAATATCGGCAATCTCGGCTTCGTGAAAACCGCAGAGATCATTGAATTCGGGACGCAGATAGATATTTTCCGCCACATTGTACCCGCTGGTCATATCACTCAGCACAATCGGCGAAACGCCGGTGATGAATACTCTGTCCAACCCTCTGCCGGAACTCGCGGATTTGATAGCTTTGAAGACGGTTTTCAGAGAACCCTCGCCGTACAGCAATTCTTCATACCGTTCCCTGTCTCTCTGACTCCCGCCCATCAGGACTTCGTTTGCGAAATTGTCGTATTCGTCAATCAGCAGATAAAGTTTGTAAGACGTCTGTTGAACGGCTGTCAGCAGAGATGAAAATGAGCGGAGCGCATCATGCTCATCAATACGGATTTTATGAGACAGGCGATCCTGATAACGGGAAACAAAGTTTTCAATACAGCTAAATATGTGATTATGAAGAGATTGTCTGATTTCCCCAACACTGCCTGTGGTTTCGACACAGGAAAAATCCCATTTCATCACAAAATACCTGTTGCGTTTGGGCGTGGGATTTCTGCCGATTTTCAGATGCCCGAAAAGAGCTTCAAATTCATCCGCTTTGGCAAGGTCGTAGTAGTTTTCCAGCATCGAAAGCAGAAGGCTTTTTCCGAACCGCCGGGGACGGATGAAAAGCAACTGC
>DYRC01000291.1 GCA_020718925.1 Desulfonema limicola | reverse complement strand
ATCATCGGCAAACTTCTGTAATCGCTGCATTTCTTCAATCAAACCCCGCTGAATCTCATTCTGAATTTTTTCAGCAAGTTTTTCCCCTGTTTTTCGCAATTCATCAGAGACTTTGCGGCTCAGTCTTTCAGTCAGAGCCTTGTGATTTTTCAGATCCGAATCCGTGATAACCTCTGAATCAATCACCTGCCCGGCAGCCTGTTTCAATTCATTTTCCAATTCGGCAAGCATGGGCTGAACCTTTGCGTTTACTTTATCAGCCGCCTGCTCAATGCACTGTGTTTATTCTGTTTTTCTGTTTCGGATCGCCGCAATTGAGGCAATCCCAGACTGATATGCCTGATCAAACTGCTCCTGCCTGATTTGCAGAATTGGTTTGTTTGGCGGATAATGCCTGATATGCGGAAAGCCCGAATACTTTGGGTTTTCCGATTTTTTTCAGATAAGGTTCACACTCCGGCGAGCCTTTTCCGTATTGATACATCTTCATCTGATGACATCGTTAATTCTCCTTGCTATCAGTGCCATGTTTACTTTTGAAAAGTCTCTATCATTTTCCGATCTCCGCCGCTTCCCAGCGTTTATCCATAAAATACAGAATCGGAACCGTCATTCGGGAAAACAACAGAGACGCCACTTCGCCAGCCATGAGCGATATTGCAAGCCCCTGAAATATCGGATCAAACAAAATCACAGATGCGCCTACGACAACTGCGGCAGCAGTCAGCACCATCGGACGGAATCGCACTGCGCCAGCGTCAATCACCGCTTTATCCAACGGCATTCCCTGACCGATGCGAAGTTCCACAAAATCCACCAGAATAATTGAGTTGCGAACCACAATGCCTGCGCCTGCAATAAATCCGATCATCGAAGTTGCGGTAAAAAACGCATTCATGCCCCAGTGCGCCGGTAAAATGCCGATCAGAGAAAACGGAATGGCGACCATAATCACCAGCGGCGTTGAAAATGATTGAAACCATCCCACCACCAGCACAAAAATCAGCACCAGCACAATTGCAAATGCCATTCCCAAATCCCGGAAAACCTCATAAGTGATATGCCATTCGCCATCCCATTTCATGGAAAATTTCCGGTCGCTGTCCGGCAGATTGCGCGTGAACTGCTCAATTTTATAGCCTTCGGGCAGCGTTATTTCATCAATCTTTTTCTTTAATTCCAAAATCGCATACACCGGGCTTTCTTTGACTCCGGCAACATCGCCGATCACATACACCACCGGCATCAGATTTTTATGATAAATACTTCGGTCATTTTGCGTCTGCTTATAACTGACAAGGGTTGAGAGCGGAACAAGATTGCCGTCTTTTGACGCCACTTTCACAGAAGCAAGACGCTCAATACCTGCGCGGGATGCAAGCGCGGGTTTGAGCAATACCTGAACATCTTCTTTTTCACGCGGCTGATGCAAAAGTCCTGCGGGTCTTCCATTCAAAATCATATCCAAGGTCTGATTGATCTGCACTGCGGAAATGCCGTTTAACGCCGCTTTTTCTTTATCAATATCAATCAGATACCGTGTCTGCTCTTCTTCCATATACCAGTCCGTATCCACAACACCCGGCGTTTCCTCAAATATCTTTCGGATTTTCAGCGCAAGTTCCCGTTGACGCTCATAATCAGGTCCGTAAATTTCAGCAACAAGTGTTGACAAAACCGGAGGACCCGGCGGCACTTCGGCAACTTTGACCCGCGCCTGATATTTATCCGCAATTGCCTTGAGCGCGGGACGCACCCGCTTGGCAATGTCGTGGCTTTGAGATTTTCGGTTGCTTTTGGAGGCAAGATTGACCTGAATATCTGCCATATTGGGAGCGCGTCTTATATAGTAATGCCGAACCAAGCCGTTGAAATTAAAAGGTCCTGATGTGCCGGAATAAATCTGATAATCCGTAACTTCATTGACGGTTTTGAGATAATTGCCCATTTCAAGACATGCAGAGGTCGTATCTTCCAGCGTGGCTTGCTCCGGCATATCCAGAATCACCTGAAATTCACTTTTGTTATCAAACGGCAGCATTTTTACTTTGACCATGCCGACGCCGACCATTGCACAGGCAATCAGCAGCATTCCGACTACCGAAATCAGAAACGACCATCTCAGAAACGGGCGGTGCAGAAGCTTATCCATGACCTTGCGATACATCCGCGTTGCCCAATCTTCGTGATGCGCTTCAACATGGGAACTTCCGCCGCCTTTTATCAGATGAAACGATGCCCAGGGCGTAACGATAAACGCCACAATCATTGAAAATATCATAGCTGCGGACGCGCCTATGGGAATCGGGCGCATATAGGGACCCATGAGTCCGCCCACAAATGCCATTGGCAGAATTGCGGCAATTACCGTCATGGTGGCAAGAATGGTCGGATTGCCGACCTCATCCACCGCTTCAATGGCAATGTCAATTTTGGATCGGTCTTTATTTTCAGGCAGATGCAGATGCCGCGCCACATTTTCAACCACAACTATCGCATCATCAACTAAAATTCCGATAGAAAATATCAGCGCGAACAGCGTAATGCGATTGAGCGTATAGCCGTAAAGATAAAACACAGCAAGCGTCAATGCCAGCGTTACGGGAATTGCCAATGCCACAACGCCGGATTCCCGAAATCCCAGCGTGAGCCAAATCAGAATGGTTACAGACACAATGGCAATCAGCATGTGAAGCAGCAGTTCATCTGATTTTTCTTTGGCAGTCTCGCCATAATGCCTTGTAATGCTGACATGAATATTATCAGGGATGATGGTGCCGCGAATATCGTCAACACGCGCCAAGACTTTGCTGGCAACACTGATCGCATTGGTGCCTTTGCGTTTGGCAATTGTCAGCGTTACTGCCGAAGACGGAATATTTGATGACATTTTGCTGTGTTCATTGGCAGGACCGGTTCCGAAAAACACATACTGATCCGGTTCTTCAGGACCATCCGTAATCGTTGCCACATCGCGCAGATACACCGGACGCCCTTTGAACACATTGACCACCACGCGCCCCACATCATCAATATTTTTGAGAAAACCGCCGGTATGAACCAAAATCTGCCCCGAAGGAGACGGATAAGTTCCCGGATCGCTTTCCTGATTTGCCGCAAAAACCATATTGCTGACCATCTGAACATCCAGCCCGAATGCCGCAAGTCTGACCGGATCAATCTGCACCTGAACCACGCGGCGAAATCCGCCGATCAAGGTCGTAATTGAGACATCCGGCTCCCGTTTGACAATATCTTCGACTTCGGCAGCCATACGGCGCAAAGTGTAATGATCCGCACCCCAAAAAGTCAAAGCTAAAATCGGCACATCGTCAATATAGCGCGGCTTAATCAGCGGCTGCGTGGCACTGTATGGAATGCGGTCATAATTGGCAAGCAGCTTGGATTGAAGCCGGACAATAGATTTTTCCTCATCCTGCCCCACTAAAAATCTGACAATCGCCATAGATGAGCCGGGCATGGATGTAGAATAAACATATTCAACCCCCGGAATTTCCCACAGAAGCTTTTCCATAGGCTTGGTAACGCGCTGCTCAACTTCGGAGGCGGTTGCGCCGGGCATATTGACAAAAATATCAATCATGGGAACGATAATCTGCGGCTCTTCTTCTCTGGGCAAAGCGATAACTGCTGCAATTCCCAGCAGAATTGAGGCGATAATAAATAAAGGCGTCAGTTTTGAATTGATGAAATATTTGGCAAGTCTGCCTGAAAGTCCGATTTTCTGAGTCATACCGCGTCCTCCACAGACACGCCGTCAGAAAGTCCGGTTACGGGCGTCAGCACAAATCGCTCGCCGTCTTTGAGTCCTGAGATGATTTCAACTAAGTCTCCTAGTTCGCGTCCGGTGCGAATCAGGCGGAATCGGGCTTTTTTGTCGCTATCCACTTTGAAAACGCCGGTCAACTGCCCCTGAAGGATAACGGCAGATTTGGGAATCAGCATCTGTCCGGCTTGTCCGACCGGAATACTGACGCGGACAAACATGCCTGAATGAACTTTGACCGTATCCGGCAGAGAAATTTTGACCAAAAAAGAGCGGCTTGCCGCATCAGATATGGGTACAATGGTCTGAACAATTCCGGGAACTTGTGCATTCTGAATCGAAACATTGAGGCTCTGTCCCAAAACAATTGCAGACAGATGGGTTTCAGGAACCGTTATATCTACCCTGAAACCTTCCGCGCCTTCCACAGACAATATCGGCATGCCGGGAGCGGCTAAATTGCCTTCGTCCTTATGTTTGGCAGTAATCACGCCATTGTATGGCGCACGGATGTCCGTATCGCCTTTGGTGGCTTTTGCAGAATCCAGTCCTGCTTTTGCCTGCTCCGTTCTCTGGGCAGCAGCTTTGAGCATTTCTTTGGCACTTGCCAAAGCTGCCGAAGCCTGCTGATATTTTGTTTTGACTTCCTCAAACTCCTGACGGCTGACCGAATTTTCCTTCATCAACATCTGGTATCGCTGATAGGTGCTTTTGGCAAGATCGGCTGCCGAAGCTGCCGCACTCTGCGCCGAAGCTGCCGCACTTTGGGCGCGTCTGGCTTCCTCCAAAGCTGCCTGAGCCTGACTCAAGCCCGCATCTGCCTGTATCAGTTCCAAGCTTGCCAAAACATCGCCTTTTTTTACTTTGTCGCCTTCTCTGACCCGAATGCTTTTGACGGTTGCCATCAGCTTGCTTGACAACACCGATTCGGTTTGTGCCTGAACCGTACCGGCGGCTTCATACAGATAAGGCTGATGGCTGTATTGCGCCACCGCAGTTTTGGCTTTGACCGTTGCGGTATCGGATGTTTTGTGTCCCGGCGCTGTTTTGTCGCCACAGCCTGCAATACTCAACAAGATCAGTAAAATACCTGAAAATTTTGTCATATTCTTTGTTGTCCTTTCAGCAGAATCGCATTATCATTTTTGATGTGAAATGCAATTTAATCCAATATTT
>DYRC01000290.1 GCA_020718925.1 Desulfonema limicola | reverse complement strand
AACAGACTGTCACCAGATTTCGGAACAAAAAAGCGACTCATTCTCACAAAGGGTTCTGACAATCGGAAATGGAACTTAAACAAGTCATTAATGAACCACTACCGGCTTTCTTTTTCCGCTTCTGTGTTCGGATTTCATCAACTCTGATGTTCTGCCCTGACTTCATAATCAACCGAATCATTATATTTTTTCAAGTATTTTTTTGATGTTGTCAAACTTTATTCAAAAAGAGATTGATGAATTGATAAAAAACCGGGTATAATAGAAAAAAAACTGTCAGGCAGGAGAGTTAATTATGGAAAAAGAAGAATTGTGGCGTAAATTCAATATGCTGCCATCTGTGGCGCAAAGAGAAATCCTTGATTTTTTTGATTTTATGCACGTCAGATACGGACAAGGCGAACAATCTGCGGATACGGACGCGGATAAAAAATTCATGGTGCCGCCGCCTTCGGATGGAAAAAACGGGCGTCATTTCAGCTTTTCAAAAGGAATGGGGCATCAGTTCGGAACGCGCATAGACACAGAAACCGAATTGCCTGCGGACAGGCGATTCAAGCTTTGAAAAAAATTCGGAAAAAGCCGGAGCCGCCATCCGTTTTTTTTCCAAAACCCACGACAATTGAAGTATCATGATCCTGAATCATAAAAACGGCATGTCTTTTTTTCAGTTTCCGAATCTTGCCCGATTTCCCGAATTATGGCACGGTGTTTTTACCCGGCACGGCGGCGTCAGTCCTTCTCCGTTTCACAGCCTGAATACCGCGCTTTCCGTAGGCGATGATGTAAACAATGCCTATCAGAACCGAGAGATGATTTTACAGCTTATCGGAAATGGGGAACTGGTATCTGCCAAGCAGGTTCACGGAAACGATGTCATTGTATTTTCCGAAAACCGAAAAAATTCGGCGGTGGTCGGTGATGCGATGATTTCTGATAGGATCGGAAAATATCTGCTCATTCAGACCGCAGATTGTCAGGCTGTATTTCTGTATGACCCGATCCGCCGCGTGGCGGGAAATATTCACTCCGGCTGGCGGGGAAGCGTTCTGAATATTATCGCTCAGACCGTTCGCGCAATGACAGAGCATTTCGGGTGTAATCCCCGTGATATATCGGCAGGCATCGGTCCGTCTTTGGGACCATGCTGCGCGGAGTTTATCCGATATAAAGAGGAAATCCCGGAAGCGTATTGGAAATATAAGGATAATAACGATTATTTTGATTTCTGGGCAATCAGCGCGGATCAACTTTGTGATGCCGGTGTATTGCCGCAGAATATTCATACAACCCGGATATGCACCCGATGCCGGACAGACTTATTTTTTTCTTATCGGGGGGAGAAAAAGACCGGCAGATTCGCGGCAATTATCGGATTAGAAAGGTAAAATGATATGCTTTCGGAAAAAGTTCCGATTACTTCGGGCGTAGAGGCATTGGATCGGCTGTTAGGCGGTCTGTTTATCGGGGATAATGTGATTTGGTATGACACTGCCGGAAGTCTGGCATCGGCGTTTTGCTTAAACTTTATCCGGGCATCTCACAAAAAAGAGAATCCTCTGATTTATGTCAGCTTTGACCGCTCTCCTAAAAATTTGCTGGAAAAGTTGGGTTCTTTGGCGCAAAGCCCGTCTTTTGTTCTCTTAGACTGCTTTACACACGGCAAGGGCGCGGGGTCCGATATTTTTCTCAAATTTTATGAGCAGCAGTCTCAGCCGCCGTGTCGGATCATCTGCGTGGAAAATCCCCATGACAGCGACTGCGTGGCTCAATCTCTGTATGATACGCATAAAACCATGATCGGCGATGTGTATTTTGTGGTGGAAAGCCTGACCGGTATTCAGTCCTTATGGAACGGAGAAGACGATCTGTTGAGATTTTATTCCCGAACCTGTCCCCGCCTGTATGAACTCAACACGGTGGCATACTGGATCATGGAAAAACATGCCCATTCTCAGCGGCTTCGCGCACATATCAACACCATTGCACAGGTTGCCATTGAGCTTTCGGTCAAGCGCGGAAAAACCTTTTTAAGCGTGTTGAAAGCTGAAAAACGCGATCCCGGAACCCTGAACAGAGCCTATGAATACCGCGCCCGTGAATCAGATATTGTCTTTGATACGGATAAAGGCGAGACGAATCGGATGATTGATATGGGCGCTCGTCTGAAAGAGCTTCGCATCAGACGCGGCATTTCTCAAACCGAACTTGCGCGGCTTATCGGCGTTACGCCCAGCAATATTTCACAGGTGGAAAGCAGCCAGATTTATCCATCCGTGCCTGCGCTGTTGAAAATTGCAGAAACGTTGGGCGTGAATATGAGTTCTTTTTTTCAGGAATCGGCAAAAAAATCCGAGCGGATCGTTTTTCCGGCATCAGATGCTGTGGATATGCAGTTCTCCGACCTGCCCAAAGACAGCATTCTTGTAAAACGGCTGTTTCCCGTAGATGTCGAGAGAAAGGTTGAGCCGTATCTGATTGAAATTCTGCCTGAAAAAAGCCTCCCGTCTCACTTTTTCTTTCATAAAGGCGGGGAAATAGGATATTGTTTATCCGGCAGGATACAGATGAAATTAGGTAAAACAGAACATCTTCTTACTGCCGGCGATACGGTTTATCTTGAAAGCGAAATTCCTTCCCGGTGGAAAAATGAAACCGCAGAACCGGCGCGGCTGCTTTGGATGAAAATAAAGTAACGTCTCCGATCCCAATCTGATTATCAAACCTGAAAAAATAATCACTTTCCCTAATAGCGCGGCATTATTGCCCTGATGCGATGATTTCTTGACTTAAGTCAATGCACATTTTTCATCAAATGATATTATACTCATAGCAGACAAATTAAAAAGAAGGGAGGCAATATGGGAATATCCAAGAAAAAAATGTTCTTTCTGGCAGTGCTGCTCACACTTGTCGGCGGAGGAATAGGCATTTTTGTCGGTTTCGGTCCCCCGAATCTGTATGCCAAAGCATCCACGCCTGAATTTTGCGCGGGCTGCCACGTCATGCAGGCAGAATATGAAAGCTGGTTTCATAACGGCGGGCATCGGCGGCAGAAGTGCGTTGACTGCCATCTTCCCAATGACAATTTTCCAAGACATTTTGTATGGAAAAGCATTGATGGCATGAAAGACGTATATAGCTTCTATTCGGGACAGGTTCCCGAAACAATTCAGCTTTCCAAGCACGGCGCAGCGGTTGTGCAGGAAAATTGTAAAAGATGTCATGCGGAAACCATTTCAAGAATCACCGAAGATCGTAATTGCTGGGAATGCCATCGTCGTTTATCTCACAGACAAACCGGAACAATGTGATTTTTATTAAGGAGGAAAGTTTTATGAATCGGAAGACATATTTTTGTGGAATGCTCTTGATGGTCGGTTTGATCATCGCGGCTGGGTGTACGCCTGAAAAAGTTGAGCCGGTCAGAGTGGGAACGATTGCGGATGGAGAAATGGACCCGGCAAATTGGGGAAAAATTTATCCCTTGGAATATGATTCATGGGTCAAGACCAAAGAACCCCGCCCCGCCGGAAAGAGCAAGTACAAAAAAGGCTATGATACCGATTTGGTAACTTACGATAAACTGAGCGAATTTCCTTACATGCCGCTTCTGTTCAATGGCTGGGGATTCGGTATTGAGTATAACGAGCCTCGCGGGCATCATTACATGGTGATTGACCAATTGGAAGTTGACCCGTCCCGTCTCAAAGCAGGCGGCGTGTGTCTGACCTGTAAAACTCCCTTTGCCGACAACATGCAGAAAGACATGGGACATTCCTATTTTGCGGATCCGTTCTTAGATGTTCATGCCAAAATTCCCAAACAATTTCAGCAATTGGGCGCGAGCTGCTCGGATTGTCATGACAATAAAACCATGAGTCCGTTAGTAACCCGCTGGACATTGAAAGGTGCGCTTACCCAAATCGGCGTAAATTCTGATCAGACCACCCGTCAGGAGCGGCGTTCTCTGGTCTGCGCCCAATGTCATGTAACCTACATTGTTTCCAAAGATAAAGACATGAAATCCACGGCGGTCTTTTTTCCGTGGCAGGGCAGCAAGCCGGGCAATATTTCCATTGAAAACATCATTAAAGTCATCAAAAGCGACCCGTCATATCTTGAATGGAAACAGAATGTTACCGGCTTCAAGGTGGGATATATCCGCCATCCTGAATATGAGTTTTTCAGCAATAACAGCGTTCATTCTCAAGCGGGCGTTGCCTGTGCGGACTGCCACATGCCGTACATCAAAGTCGGCGCAAACAAGATTTCCGATCATAACATTATGAGTCCGCTCAAAAACGAACTCAGAGCCTGTCAGCAGTGTCATCCGCAATCTCCGCAGGCGTTGACCCAGCAGGTTCATGCAATTCAGGATCGCACAATTTCCATGATGAATCGCTCAGGATATGCCACAGCGGTGTCTGCCAAGTTGTTTGAAATTGCACACAAAGCGCAGGCGGAAGGCAAAGTCATAGATGAAAAGCTTTATGCAAAAGCCAAAGACCTGTATCTTGAGGCATTGTATCGGGTGATTTTCATCGGTGCTGAAAACTCTATCGGATTTCACAATCCCAGCGAAGCCGGGCGAATCTGCGGTGATGCGATAGCGTTTGCCGGTAAATGCGAAAATCTGCTCAGACAGGCATTGACCAAAGCAGGCGTTGATATTCCTGCGGACATCAATCTTGAGATTAAGAAGTACATCAATGAACGCGGACAGAAAAAGCTTAAATTCCGTCCTGAAATGGAATTTAAAGACCCATTCGGCAATCAGGATTTGATTACTCCGGCAGCCAGTCAGGGAATTACGGGCTGACCTAACCCCTGCCCCCTTCCCTGAAAGGGAAGGGGAACTTAAAACCACTAATCACTCAGACACCAACTATATCTCTCCTGCCAGAAGCTCCGATTATACCGAAATTTTTAATCTTGCAGAATTTACAGCAGCCTTGCAATAACAGCTAACGGCTGATACGGAGCGTGAGATAATGAAAAAGAGAGTAT
>DYRC01000289.1 GCA_020718925.1 Desulfonema limicola | reverse complement strand
GCCTTTCAGAAACTTTTACCCAATCTTGAAACAATGGATGTCAGCACCGGCATTTTTGAAGTCGGAGCGTTTTTGCTTTTAGAAGGGCTGTGGCAGAGTTTGAAACAGATTCGGATTCTTATGGGAGATGAAACCACCCGGCGCACCAAACAGGAAATTGTCGGGGCATTGCTGCAATTATCTGATGAGAGCATTGAAAACGAAAAAATCCGCGATGATGCGCTTACGGGGCTGGCTGCGGTTCGGCAGGCAATTGTCAATAAACAAATCCGGCTGCGGGTGTATTCCAAATCCAAATTCCATGCCAAAGCATATCTTATGGAAGCCAAAGAGTCAAGTCCTGTGGATTTTGCCTTTGTCGGCAGTTCCAATTTTACCCGCCCCGGTCTGATGGAAAATCTGGAGTTGAATTTGTTCAGCACGGATCAGGCGCATATTGACGCGCTGCGTAACTGGTATAATGAACTATGGAAAGAGAGCGATGAAGTTACATCCGAATTGCTTAAAGCCATAGAACCGCATCTGAAAGATTACGATCCCTTCACGGTTTATGCCAAAGCCCTGTTTGAATATTTTGCAGGCAAAGAAAAAACTCAGGATGAATGGGAACTGAATCATTCGATAATTTACCGGATGATGTCTCAATATCAGAAAGACGGTTATCATCAGGCATTACAGATTGCAGAAAATTGGGATGGCGCATTGATCTGCGATGGCGTAGGGCTTGGCAAAACATTTATCGGGCTGATGATTTTAGAGCGATGTCTGCATGAAGATAAACGGGTTCTGCTGATTGTCCCCAAATCTGCTGAAGAAAGTGTCTGGCAGGCAAATATCAATCGGTATCTGAAACCTCATTATGCGATTGAACTCAAAGAAAGGCTGAAAATTGAGCGTCATACCAGTTTCGGACGGGAAGGCTTGATTGAAAAAGACTGGCTCAATTATTATTGCAACCGTACTGATGTCATTATCATAGACGAAGCGCATCATTTCAGAAATCCCAATTCCAATCGGGGAAAAATGCTGATGGATATAGCCGCGAACAAAAGCCTCTACATGCTTACCGCTACGCCGATTAACAATTCTTTAGATGACTTATATCATCTGATGAACTATTTTGCACAGAATCAGCCGGATCATTTTGCTTCTATCCGAATCCGCAATTTACGCAAATATTTTCTGACTGCTGAAAAACGAATGGCAACGAATCATCCTGATACAGACATTGCTGAGGCAGCAGAGGACGATGATTTTCTGCGTACAGACGAACTGCTCAAGCATGTGATGATACAGCGAAGCCGCAAATATGTGAAACAATCCGAAGGCATAAACAGCCCTGACTCGCCGCTGTTTCCTGAGCGTCAGAATCCGAAAGTGGTCAATTATTCCTTAAAAGATGTGTATGCAAATCTTTATGGTGAAATCAAAGACGCCTTTGACCGCCATACTCCTTTTTTATCTTTGGCAATTTACAACACATCGCAATATCACAATGATCCGGACAAACGGATGGCAGGGTATCAGAAACAGATTGTGGGATTGATCAGAACGCTTTTGTTGAAACGATTGGAAAGCTCGTTCAAGGCATTTGAATCAAGCATTGAAAATCTGCTGGCAAAAATGGCAGATTTTTTTAAATATTATTCAAAACAACAGTTTGAAGCATGGGAAAACACTAACAAACGCCGGTGGAAAATCGTTCAGGATCATATTCGTGAACGGCTTGAGCGCAATGAAAGCGAGACTGAAAATGAGGAAGAAGATGATCTGCCCGAATTTGCAAAGGATTTTGATCCGAGCCAGCATGATACAGATCGCCTTTTGGAAGACATCTTGGAAGATATGAAGCAGCTTACCGGCTTTTTAAATAAAATTTTTCAGCGGTTTTATGTCAGAGAGCGGGAAGGAAAAACCGAAGACCCCAAAAAAGATGATAAACTTCAGAAGCTTATCCATGAACTGACTCAGAATAACCTGCTTAAAGGGCAGAAAGTCATTATTTTTACGGAATTCAGAGACACCGCCCGGTATCTGGCGAGTCAGTTGAAATCAGCGGGTCTTGAAAAAATCGAGCAGGTGGACAGCGGCAGAAATCTGAACAGAGAAATGATTATCAAACGGTTTTCTCCGTATTACAACTGCATTGACAATTCGGATGAACTTTCCCGCCATCTGAAAGAACCTGTTGATATTCTGATTTCAACCGATGTGCTATCCGAAGGCTTGAACCTTCAGGATGCGTGTCTGATTATCAATTATGATCTGCATTGGAATCCGGTAAGGCTGATGCAGCGCATCGGGCGCGTGGATCGGCGGCTCAATCCTGATATTGAAAATCAGATAAACCGTCCGAGATTTTTAAAGGGAAAGGTGTTTTTCTGGAATTTTCTGCCGCCGGATGAATTGAACGACCTGCTGCATCTGAAAGAGCGGGTGGACGGAAAGATTCTCAGAATCAACAAAACTCTGGGCATTGAAGGCGCGTTATTAACGCCGGATGATGAAAATATGGCAATGAAGCTTTTTAATGAGCGGTTTGAAAGAAAAGAATCGGTCGAAGAACTCATGCGCCTTGAAAAAGACAGGCTTGCTGTTGAAAACCCGGAAATATGGCATAAATTACAGGAGCTTCCGAAGCGGCTCTTTTCAGGAAAACACACCGGCGCCGGATTTGGTCCGATTCTCAATCGGAAAGGAGAAGTGATAAATCGGATTGAGCAGTGTCTTCAAGCCGGTGTATTTGCCTGCTATCGGATGCCACCGGTAGTCGGTTCTGCCCCGAAAGACCTGACAGAAGAAAAAAATATCGTCTATGATCCGAAAAAACATGATAAAGACCGTAAAGTGAAATGGTATTTTTGGGATGCACAGACCGGCAAAATCACAGAAGAACATGAACAGACATGGGCGGTTGTGCGGTGTCTGCCGGATACGGAAAGAATTGTAAAACAAGGCGTAACGCAATTGGCAGACGCGAGAAAAGCCATTGAAAAACACATCAAAAACAGCTATCTCAAAGATATTCAATCGCCAATCGGCGCAAAACCGGAACTTGTGGGATGGATGGAGATTGACCAACTCACCTAACCCCCGACCCCCTTCCCTGAAAGGGAAGGGGGAGAGCATCATCAGTACTCCCCTCTCCTTTCAGGGGAGGGGCCGGGGGAGGGGTGCATTTGAACAGAAGCGTATAGATGAGATAATCTATGCCACATATCACATTCAGAAAGGATAACCCGAATGCCTGAAATCTCAATCGAACATATCAAAAAAATTAAGAATTTTCCCTCTTTGGTGAAATTTCTTCAGGAAGAATTAGACTGGCGCTTGAATGCGGACGACATTGAAGACCTGACCTTTGACTATGAACCCGAAGAACTCGGCATAAACTCGGAATTGGCGGTTATAGTCAAAGAAATCAAACAACTGCGACCATTTACCGCTAATCAGCCTTGGGGAATTTTTTACCTCAGTTTTGAGCCGAAACGCCTGCCGGTTATGGTGCTGCGCCGGATTTTACAGGCATTGGTTATCAGGAAACGGCAGACTGCCAGTCAACCCAATATTGCCGCGTGGCAGCTTCACGATCTGCTGTTCATATCATCTTACGGACAGGAAAACGGACGCACGATCACTTTTGCCCATTTTTGTGAAGAATTACAGGGCGATTTACCAACGCTTAAAGTTATCGGATGGGATGCTCAGGATACGCCGCTTCATATTGACCGATGCCGTAATGAACTCGGCAAACTCAGATTCGATGCGGAACTTTCACCGGATCAGTGGCGTGAAAATTGGGCGGCGGCGTTCACGTTGAAACATAAACAGGTCATCAATACCTCAAAAGCCCTTGCCGCAAAATTGGCTGAATTGGCAACGCGGATTCGCAACCGCGTGAACGGTGTGCTTGAAGTTGAATCCCAAAACGGACCCATGCGTAAGCTGTTCAAAGCATGCCGGGACACGCTGATTCATGATCTGAGCGAAGACCGGTTTGCGGATATGTTTGCCCAGACAATTGCTTACGGCTTGTTTTCTGCCCGATGTTCCCGAAAATCCGGCGCGCTGGTTGCGGAAAATCTCAAAGATATGATTCCCGAAACCAATCTGTTTTTAAGGGAACTGCTTTCTACCTTCTTTTCCATCGGCGGAAGAAAAGGAAATATTGATTTTGATGAATTGGGCATCAACGATGTCGTGGACATGCTGCGCGATACAGATATGGATGCGGTCTTGCGCGATTTCGGAGATAAAAACCCTTCGGAAGACCCGGTTATTCATTTTTACGAGGATTTTTTAAAGCAATATGACGCTCAGCAAAAGATTAAACGCGGCGCGTTTTATACTCCGCGTCCGGTGGTGTCGTTTATTGTCCGATCTGTGCATGAGATTTTGCAGGAAAATTTCGGGCTTGAAATGGGGCTTGCGGATACGGCAACATGGGGCGAATTGGCAAAGCGGGATAAGGACTTAAAGATTCCCAAAGGCGTTTCAGCAGATATGCCGTTTGTGCAGATTCTTGACCCGGCAACCGGAACCGGCACGTTTCTGGTTGAGGTTATTGATCTGATTTATCAGACATTGAAAAACAAATGGGAAGATGAAGGGAAAAATCCGTCAGAGATTCGTAAGCTATGGAATGAATATGTGCCTAAGCATCTGCTGACTCGCCTTTACGGTTTTGAACTGATGATGGCGCCATACACGATTGCAAATATGAAAATCGCTTTGAAGTTGACAGAGACGGGCTATCAGTTCAGATTTGATGAAGTTATCCGAATTTATCTGACCAACAGCCTTGAACCGGCAAAAGATACGCTGCCGGATTATCTGGAAAGTTTCTCGCCTGCGCTGGCGCATGAGGCAAAAGCGGCAAATCAGGTAAAGCAAAGCGTTCCGTTTACGGTGGTGATCGGAAATCCGCCGTATAGCGGTGAAAGCGCAAATAAAGGTGAATGGATAATGAGCTTGATGGAAGATTATAAAAAAGAACCCGGTGGAAAAGAAAAACTTAAAGAGCGTAATCCG
>DYRC01000288.1 GCA_020718925.1 Desulfonema limicola | reverse complement strand
CACGATTCGGGATTGCATTGAAAGCATTCGCGCTCAGAGCGTATCTGCCGAGCATATTGTAATTGACGGCGGATCAACCGATGGCACCTTGGATATTCTTAAAGACTATGACGCAAAGCTGATTTCCGAGCCGGATAAAGGCATTTATGATGCCATGAACAAAGGGCTTGCATTGGCAGACGGCGATGTGATAGGAATCCTTAATTCAGACGATGCTTACGCGCATGGTGAAGTTTTGGCAAAAGTATCAACGGTTTTTTCAGATAACTGCGTTGATTCCTGTTACGGCGATCTGATTTATACGGATCAAGCTGATACGAGCCGGATAATCCGATATTGGCAGGCAGGAAATTATTGCGAACGTCAGTTTTACTGGGGATGGATGCCGCCGCATCCGACATTTTTTGTCCGCCGATCCGTATATGAACAATATGGAAAGTTCAATCTGTCATTAGGATCGGCTGCAGATTATGAACTGATGCTCCGCTTTCTTCTCCGATATAAAATTTCAACTGCCTATATCCCGGACATCCTGATCCGGATGCGGGTCGGAGGCGTAAGCAACCTGTCGTTTAAAAACAGAATTTTGGCAAATCAGATGGATCGGATGGCTTGGAAAGTCAACGGATTGACGCCATACCGGTGGACATTGTATATGAAACCCTTGCGAAAAATCGGACAATATTTTAAAATACCATCTGTATGAACACAAATCCTAAAATATCGGTCATTCTGACCGCATGGAATCGTCCTCAGTATCTGGAAGAGCAGGTTTCTGCCGTGCTGAATCAGAGCATCGTGCCTTGCGAAGTGATTTTATGGTATAATCAGCCATCTAAGAAACTCGGAATTTTTGAGCGCAAGCAGTTGATAAACTTCAAACATTCGGAAAAAGTTAAAAAAATCATCTGCGATCATAATTTCGGAATTATTCCCCGGTTTTCAATGGCGTCCTGTCTGGACGGCGAATATATCTGCCTTTTTGATGATGATACGATTCCGGGTATTCGCTGGTTTGAAAACTGTTTGCAATATATTGACAAAGAAAACTGCATGATAGGAACTATCGGGCTGCGATTTATGTCTCCGGATCACTTTCCGGTGATGACTCAGAAGCCGCGCATGGGCTGGGAAGGCAAAAATGAAACCATAGAATTTGTTGATCTGGTCGGACATTGCTGGTTTTTTCGCCGGGAATGGACTAAATATTTCTGGATAGAAGAGCCGCTGATTAAGAGTTTCGGGGAAGACCTTCATTTCTGCGCCATGCTGCAAAAAAACGGCATTCGCGCTGCATGTCCGCCCCATCCCGAATCTGACACTTCGCTGTGGGGATCATTGCATCCTGAGCGCGGAATTGATAAGGTGGCAATCAGCGCAAAAGATCGAAGCCGCGATTATTATAATGTTTTGCGGTATGAAATTTCCAAAGGCTTTAAGCCGATATTGCTGTAAATTTTTTTAAGGAGGACTGCGTTATGGCGTCTCAACGTTTTTTTCTGATATTCACTGCGTGTTTGTTAAGTATTTTTGTATTGTCAGGGGGAGCAGCTCGGGCTGAAGATAGTCCGACATTCACTTTGAAATGGGGAACACAGGGAATTGCGGACGGACAGTTCAATCGTCCCCGCGGCTTGGCAATGGACAGTTCCGGCAATCTTTATGTGGCGGATACGGACAATCATCGGATTCAAAAATTCAGCAGCGCGGGAGCGTTTATTTCCAAATGGGGAACACAGGGAAATGGAAATGGTCAGTTTAACAGACCTTATGGCGTTGCTGTGGATAGTTCCGGCAATCTTTTTGTGGCGGATACGGACAATCACCGGATTCAGAAATTCAGCAGCGCGGGC
Organism: Desulfonema limicola; assembly: GCA_020718925.1. GTDB lineage: Bacteria > Desulfobacterota > Desulfobacteria > Desulfobacterales > DYRC01 > DYRC01. The sequence goes on along the minus strand of DYRC01000288.1, from coordinate 3,180 downwards.
GTTTATATCACGCAGTGGGGAAGTTTCGGCAATGCGGATGGGCAGTTCAGTTCTCCCTACAGCGTAGCGACAGACAGCGCGGACAATGTTTATATTGCGGATACTTATAATAATAGTATTCAGAAATTCAGCAGCACCGGCACATTCGTTGCCAAATGGGGAACGAACGGAAGCGGAGACGGGCAGTTTATTATGCCATTCGGCGTCATCGCGGACAAATCCGGCAATATTTTTGTGGCAGATACCGGAAATAATCGGATTCAGAAACTCAGCAGCACCGGCACATTCATTGCCAAATGGGGAGACAGCACAGCGTTCAATTCTCCGTCCGGGCTTGTGACAGATAGCGCGGGCAATGTGTTTGTAACAGATAAAGATAACTACCGGATAAAAAAATTCGATACTGCCGGAAATATGCTTGCAACATGGGGAAGCTACGGCAGCACAGATGGTCTGTTTGTTCTTCCCTGGGGCATAGCGGCAGATAATTCCGGTAATATTTATGTATCTGACACTGAAAACCATCGCATTGAGAAATTTACCTCTTCAGTTTCTCAGACCCGCATTATTGTATTGAGCGGAGATATGGCTTTAGGAAATGTGCAGATCGGATCAACCGCACAGAAAACTTTGACGATCATCAATACCGGAAATTCGGCATTGACGGTCAGTTCAATAACATATCCCGCAGGATTCAGCGGCAGTTGGAGCGGCGTGATTGCGGCTGGAAGCTCTCAGGGTATTACCGTAACATTTGCGCCGACCGCCGCCCAGAGCTACACCGGCACATTGACAGTCAATTCCGATAAAACAGACGGCGTGAATACCTTGCCTGTATCAGGAATCGGTATAACTAGTCAGACCGGCTTTTCTGTTATCAGAAATCTTTCATGTTATCTGGCTGGAAACAAGCTGACCATATCGCTTGTGGTCAAACCTTTGGCAGCTACGGGGAATTATGGTGTTGAAGACATGCCGCCTGCGGGATGGAGCGTTGCCAATATCAGCAATGGCGGCATTTATGATTCATTGAAGAATAAAGTGAAATTCGGTCCTTTTTTTGACAATGCCGAACGTACGCTGACGTATGATGTAACGCCGCCGGTATCTGAAACATCGGATAAAAGTTTCAACGGAACAGCGTCTTCAGACGGCGCCAACACGCCTATCGGCGGAAACTATGTGATCAGCCGATGCCTGAATCATTCGGCAGACCTTACGCCAATGGATTTTTCCCTGTCTATCAGCGAGATCACCGCGTATGGCGCAGCATGGAAAATCGGCTCAAGCTGGTCTGTTCCGCCGAATCCCATTCCGATTGAATATGTAACCCGCGCAGGCGCTCTTTGGAAAGGCGGGGAAACATATAAATTCGATTCGACCGCAGGCAGTGCGCCCTTGTGCTGGGTGAATACATACACGGCTGCCAGATCGCTCCGATCTCAGGAGTCTTCGGCAACCAGACAGATGATTCAGACAGATAATGCCTTCACCGTCTCCCTTGCCGTAACACCGTCTCAGAGCGTACAGTTTTATGCGGTCGAAGATCAGCTTCCGGCAGGATGGGATGTTTCTGCGGTCAGCGATAACGGGCATTTTGATGCCAATTCCCATAAAGTCAGATTCGGTCTTTTTATGGATAACCAGCCAAGAACGCTGAGTTATCAGGTTAAATCACTATCCGGATCAACAGACGCGCCTGTTTTTTCAGGCATTGCCTCATTCAACGGCGTTAATGTACGGATTAACAGCGTCAGAGGCGGTGGTGCTCAGGAACCCGTCCCCGGAGATATTGACGGAAATCCGGGTGTAACGCTGAACGATGCAATTTTGGCTTTGAAAGTGCTTGCCGGTATGGAGCCGAAAACCGTTGCTACGACCGGAGACGTCAACAACGATACCAAGATCGGCTTTGAAGAAGCGATTTATATCCTTCAGAAGGTTGCAGGACTCAGATAAGCATGACATGGATAGAGACTAAAGTTGTTTTTGACTTTGACAACAAAGACTGGGCAGTCGAACTCATTTCAGAGGCATTTTACGCGTTCGGGCTTCAGGGTGTTGTGGTTGAAAGCACTGATCTTGATCCGCCCGAAGGCTGGGGCGATGATGCTCAGAAAATCCCTGAGCAGGATGCGGTGATCGGATATTTTCCGAAAAACGATCTTGCTCAGGATCGGCTGGATCAGCTTTCGGAAAAACTTTCTGCATTGGAAACGGAGATCGGCATAAAAAGCCGAATTATTTGTCGGGATATAGATGAAGAAGATTGGGCTGAGTCGTGGAAAGCCTATTTTCACCCTGAAAAAATCAGCGAAAAAATTGTCATCAAACCGACATGGCGGGAATACGCACCGAAACCGGGCGAGATGGTTCTTGAAATTGATCCGGGCATGGCATTCGGAACCGGCGCGCACCCGACTACGGCGATGTGTATTCGGATGATTGAAAAATACCTGATTGCCGGAAATTCCTTTTTGGATGTCGGCACCGGATCCGGGATTCTGATGATGTCCGCAGCCAAGTTAGGCGCGGGAAAACTTGCGGGCGTGGATAACGATGAAATTGCGGTTGAGATTGCTGAAAAAAATCTGCTGCTCAACAATATCGCGCCCCGGAATTTTTCGCTGAATATCGGAAATCTGGCAGATACAATTGCGGATCGGTTTGACATAGTTGCTGCCAATATTCTTTCAGAGGTGATAATGCTGCTGCTGGATGATATTCCGAAGGTTTTGAAAACAGGAGGAATTTTTATCGGATCCGGCATTATTGAGGAAAATAAGGATATGGTGATAGAAAAGATGCGGCAGGTCGGTTTTGAGATCATGGAAGTTCAGATCACAGAGAAATGGGCATGTATTGTCGGCAGGAGATATTGAGCGCGGAAGGGATACAGATGAGAACTATTGCTATAACTATTAATGATGACTCAAAATTTCATCTTTTAGTTGATTTTTTGCGGGAGATTCGATTTGTTCAGATCGAAGACGAGTTATCTTCCATCAGCAATATCAAAAAGATGAACAGACTTCCTAACTCAGTGCTTTATCCTGTTAAGGCAAAAAAATTCAGGATGTTCAATAGAGAAGAACTTTATGACAGACAGAATTTTCATTGATACGAATATCTTGGTCTATTCATTCCTTGAAAATGATATAAATAAACATGATGCCGCTG